>DATGQM010000022.1:0-7082 GCA_035304205.1 Arenibacter sp.
CGAAGGCCAGATAAAACTGGAAAACCACTTGGCGCAGAAAGCCTCGGGGGTATTGATATGCGATACCGACCTTATGGAGACCAAGGTATATTCGGAAGTATATTATTTGGGGTATTGCGATCCCATATTGGAAAAATATGCGCTGGAGAACACCTATGACCTTTATTTCCTTACCTATATAGATATTCCTTGGGAAAAGGACGATTTACGGGATAAACCTGACGAACGGGAACGTATGTTTTTATATTTTAGGGATACCTTGGAGAAATATCATAGAAATTTCGTTATTTTAAAGGGAGATAGAAAAACACGGCTTGCAACGGCCGTGGATTATATTAATCAACTTCTTGAAAAATAATGGAATTATCAAAATCCGATAAAATTCAACTCGAAAGCAAAGGTATTTCGATAGAAAAGGTTGAAGGGCAGATAGCCACTTTTAAAGAGGGCATCCCATTTGTCCGTTTAAGGGAACCTGCAATCGTCTCCAATGGGATCTCTAAATTTTCCGGGGAGAGGGAGAAGGAGTTGGAAGGGAAGTTTGAGGAGAAAAGAGGGGAGGTGTCCCTGCTGAAATTTGTGCCGGCCTCCGGTGCGGCCTCCCGGATGTTCAAGGCAATGTTTGGTTTTTTGGATTCCTATGACCCAACGAAGGAAAGCTTGGACGCTTATTTGGAAAGGACAAACGATAGGGAAGTGGCGACATTTTTTGAGGGATATCAAAAATTTGCCTTTTACGGCCCTATTCAAAAAAGGGTTGCCGGAAAAACAAGTTCCAAAGATGAGGAGAAATATCTTTTTGTACAGGAAATGTTGTTGGAGCAAAACTTAAATTTTGGTTTTTTCCCAAAGGGACTATTGCCGTTCCATCATTATGGGAAATTTAATGCAACCCCTTTTGAGGAACATTTGAAGGAAGCTGCCGCCTATGCATCGGTCAATCATCAGGCCGATCTGCATTTTACAATTTCGGAACAGCATGGAGAAATGTTCAATGCCGAATTTAAGGTTGCGGGACAAAGGGTGGCAGCGGACACCAAGGTATCCTTTACCGTAAATTATTCCTTTCAGAAGTCCGCTACGGATACCATTGCGGTCACCATGGACAATAAGCCTTTTCGCAATTCCGATGGTTCCATCCTGTTTAGGCCGGCCGGACATGGCTCCCTGATAGAAAATTTGAACGAACAGGATGCCGATGTCATTTTTATAAAGAACATAGATAATGTAACGGTTCCCAGATTCTCCGATGGGGTAGCCAAAAGCAAAAAGATATTGGCCGGCCGGCTACTGGAATTGCAGGCCAAGATATTCGAATATGCCGCCGATCTGGATAGGGAAAATTATGACGGACAAAAATTGGCGACCATAACAGCCTTTTTGGAGGAAGAACTAAATGTTCGTTTTGCCAGCGATTACCATAGTTTGGATATAGGGGAACAGATAAAGATCCTACGGGATAAGATCAATAGGCCCCTACGAATTTGCGGGATGGTAAGGAACGAGGGGGAACCGGGCGGAGGTCCTTTTTGGATACAGGATAGGTACGGGCAACTTTCTTTACAGATCATAGAATCCGCCCAAGTGGATACCGGGGACCCGGAACAACTTAAGATCATGAAAAATGCCACCCATTTTAATCCGGTGGACCTGGTCTGCGGGGTGAAAAATTATAAGGGCGAGAAATTCGATCTATTGGAGTTCGTAGACCCTAAACAAGGATTCATTACCCGGAAGACCAGTGAGGGAAAGGATCTAAAAGCCTTGGAACTGCCCGGTCTATGGAACGGTGCCATGGCATTCTGGAACACTATCTTCATAGAGGTCCCCTTGGCGACCTTTAATCCCGTAAAAACGGTAAACGATCTTTTAAAACCTGCCCATCAGGTTAAAAACGTCTCCCTTTAAACGATTCAACGAAAAGTGTGTATTTTTTACACACTTTTCTACTGGGTATACAAATAGATACGATTCCTTGATCAACAAATATTTATATAAAATAATGTAAATCAAGGAATTATATATTATTGTGATAAAAAAAAAGGAATGGCACGGTATTCCTTCATATCATACAAAAAATAATATTCATCTAAAAATATACAAAATGAAAAGAGATATGAAAAGTTTGGTTTTTGCAACGGCATTGGCCGTAGGATCATTGGGCCCCGTATTGGCCAGTCAACCCATTTTTCATGATGGAATCATGGAAGTGATCTTCGCCCAGGATTTCACCGAAGTAGCGATCGAAGAATTACCGGATGCCATTAAGACTGCCCTAGAAAAGGATTATGCCGGTGCAGTAGTGGATAAGGCTTATATAAATGAGGAAGGGGAATATAAGTTGGAGGTTACCCTGTCCGATGACACTACCCAGGAGCTGCATATAGATGCCGAGGGCAATTGGATCCAAAAATAATATTTTTCCATTCCGATTACAGGCTTTAAGAAAGTTTGTTAATTGGAATTTGAATTAGCCAAGGTCGCATTTATGCGACCTTTTTTTATATTACCGCTTTTCTGCTTTAAGCTTTATGCAATAGGCTTTATGCAATTTTATCTTTGGGCATTCGTTTTTTTGCCTACCGCTTACTGCCTACCGCTTAGTATGGGAATATGTATACTTTTTACCCACCATCTCATTGATCTACCCAAAATTATCCATATCGCAAATTAGTTTATAAATCGTAAAATCCTTAATATCAAATAGTTATATCATAAATGAAAAATTTTATGCTCTTGGTACGATATTTCCAATAGGTATAGGGAGTTTAACTATATAAATATAAAGATTATGAAAAAGTTATTTTTTGCAGCCGTATTATCACTAGGAAGTTTAACCGCATTTGCCCAAGAGGGTGAGGAATCTACAACACAGCAGGCTACTGAAGTGGCCGTAGCCCAGGATGATTTCTCCGCTATTGAGATAAGCGAGGTACCGGAAGCAGTTACAAATGCCGTATCCACGAATTATCCATCGGCAACCATCGATAAAGCTTCTGTAAATAAGAAAGAGCAATATAAATTGGAAGTTACTTTGGAAGATGGAACTTCTGGTACGCTATATGCCGATAAGGATGGCAATTGGATAGAAATGTAAGATAGCTTGAGTTATTTGTTTTGTATCAAGTTGGTTTGGTTAGAAAGGGTTCACATATGTGAACCCTTTCTTTTTTATGATAATTTTTAATAGCGGTCCGTTTTCTTGTGGTATTTTTACCTATTAAAGTAAACAGTGAAAAATTATCATGCCTAAAATTCTTATCATTGAAGATGATACTGCATTTTGTCAAATGCTTCAGAAATTCTTACAGCGCAAAGGGTATGAGGTAGCGGTAAGCTATACGGCGGCGGATGCTAAAATAAAATTCAGGGAAACGGTCTTTAACCTTATATTAACGGATTTGCGACTTCCCAATTACAATGGGGTACAACTATTGACCGATATAAAGGAAATAAACCCTCAGATCCAGGTCATTGTAATGACGGGCTTTGCGGAGGTGGCCTCTGCGGTAGAGGCCATGAAAAAAGGGGCCTATGATTACATTTCCAAACCCTTTACCCCGGAAGAGATTCTCATGCAGATCAAAAGTGCCCTTGATCAGGGGACAGGGGATAAATCCTATAAACAGCAGGTAGATGTCAAGAAGCCCCAGGTCGGGGGGGATGGGGATTTACATGTTCAAGCGATAAGTGGAATAAGCGGGGCATCCAAAAAATTGGACGAGTATATTAAGTTGGTGGCACCTACGGATATGTCCGTTTTAATTACGGGGGAAAGCGGGACCGGAAAAGAGGTGACCGCCAAGGCCATACATGATCAGAGCAAGCGTAAGGAATTTAATTTTGTGGCGGTAGATTGCGGGGCCATCCCCAAAGAACTCGCCACTAGCGAATTTTTTGGTCATATAAAGGGCAGTTTTACGGGTGCGGTGGAAGATAAGATAGGTCATTTTGAGGCCGCTCATCAAGGTACTCTCTTCTTGGACGAAATAGGAAACCTATCTTATGAAAATCAGATCCAGTTATTAAGGGCCTTGCAGGAAAGGAAGATAAAAAGGGTAGGGAGCACCAAGGAAATAAAGGTAGATGTCCGGATCGTTACCGCTACTAATGAAGACCTAACGGAAGCCGTAGAGCAAGGGAATTTTCGGGAGGACCTGTACCATAGAATAAACGAATTTTCGATAGAAATACCCTCGTTGGAAGATCGTTATGAGGATCTGCCCTTGTTTGCGGATTATTTTTTGCGGAAAGCGAACCATTCCCTGGGCAAAAACATACTTGGATTCTCCGAGGAAGTTATTGCAGCCTTCGGGAGATATCATTGGCCTGGAAACCTGCGCGAATTACAGAATGTAATAAAAAGGGCGGTGCTATTGAGTACGGGCGACTTGGTAGAGAAGGAAAGCTTGCCAAAGGAAGTTTATAAGACCAAGGAACTGGACCTTTCCGACGAGAAATTTTCCAAGGCGGATTATGAAAAGGAACAGATAGTCAGGGCATTAAAACAATCCAATTTTAACAAGTCCAAGGCTGCAAAATTACTTCAGATAACACGGAAGACCCTATATAATAAGATCAACCACTATAATTTAGATCTTTAGCCAAATAGGCGTTTATGGCTAAAATCAGGATGGTAGAGCCGTTCTTCAGGTCGCTATAGTGCTGCTGTAGCTGCCTTGCATTTAGATCGGGGGTTTTTAGGATTTCCAACCGTTCTAAAATGGGAATGACTTCATGGGCCCTTAATTGTCTGAACATGGGGAGCATTTTGTGGGAAATGGAATTGATTTCGGGAATTTCGCCGTTATTTACGGCATTTTTTAGTCGGTCCAGACTTGTGGTGGTATCGGTAACGAAAGTGTGGAGCACCTCTGCTATTCCGTCCCTGTCATCGCCTAAAAAGGAAGAGATTACCTCTAGACTGAACAAATTGGAGTCGGATATAATCTTTTTTTGCCCATTAATTTTCGGGATGTGCGGGGCCTGCGCGGGGAAAAGCTCACCAAGCACCTTTGTAAACAGATCCTTCGTAAAGGGTTTTTGCAGGATGTCCGCAAAACCGGCACCAAGATATGCCGTCTTTTCCAGATCTTTTCTCCCGGTCATGGCTACAATCGGCTGCCCCTTATAGTGGGAATATGTACCGCCTTTTAATTTTTCCAGTACTTCGAACCCACTAATATTGGGCATTTGAATATCGGTGAGCACCATATCGTAGTCCAGTTCCGCACTTTTTCCGATTTCGTAAAAGTTGTTATAGGTATAGGAGGAGAGGCCAAGGTGGAGACAGACTTCCATTAATAATTTTAGCATGGCCGGATCGTCGTCCACGATAAGCAGGGATATTTTGGTAGGGGGGAGAATCTCGGTTTTTGGGTCGATGGGCATAGGGACCTTCGATATCTCGAACGGAATTTTCAAACTAAATGTGCTACCCTTTCCCGCTTCGCTCTTAAGGCCAATCTTTCCATTTAACAGTTCGGTGAGTTTCTTGGAAATGGTAAGCCCCAGACCATAACCCCCATATTTTTTATCGGTATGGTCCTCGGCCTGCGTAAATTCCTTAAAGATCTGCTCCTGTTTTTCCTTTTTTATGCCTATTCCCGAATCAGTTATTTGTATTTCGGTCTTATAGGTATTGTCCGTTTCATGGTTGATCTTCGCCGTAATCCGTATAAAGCCCTTCTCGGTAAATTTATAGGCGTTCCCTATAAGATTGTTCAGTATTTGTCTCACCCTAAAGGCATCCCCCGATACGGGTTTGTGCAAACGCCCGTCAATGTCCAATTGCAACGCAATCTTTTTTTGGGAATTGAGTGCCTTTATGTTTACGGCCGTCTCCGTTATTAGATCGGCAAGGATAAAAGGGGATTTCTCGATCTTTATTTTCCCGGCCTCCAATCTGGAATAATCCAATAGATCGTTTACCAGATTATCCACATAATGGGAAGCCGATCTTATATTTTTTAAATAAGAAACCTGTTTGCCGGTTAATCCGGTAGTTTCCATAAGTTCTGCATATCCCGTAATGGTATTTAGCGGGGTCCGGAGGTCATGGCTTACCGTGGAGATCAATTGTTCCCTGCTTTTTAATAGGGATTCCGAAAATTTCTTTTCCTTCTCCAACTGTTGTCGGTACAATTGCACTTTCCAATAATCCCTTGTGATCAAAAAGGTAAACAGGCCTGCTATGCCAAATCCCAATAAGGTCGCAAATCCGGCAAATTTAATACTTCGTTTTAGGGCTTCCTGTTTTTTCAGACTGTCATTATAGGATTTTACTATTATCTCCTGTTCGATAGCGGAAATAATATTGCGCAATTGATGCGATATTTCAAGATCCGCCCTGCCAAGTTCCATTTCCTTCTGTGCCAGGGAACGTAATGCCTGTGTCTTTTGCTGTTTAGCTTCCTGTAAAAGTGATTTGGAGGCGGTTATAACGGAATCTACTTCCATGGCCTTTGCCCGGTTGCCGGAGTCCTTGGGAACATTCTCGCTGAGGTATTCCGCCCATTTCCTTATAGTGCTCTGCGCTTCGGGAGTTAGGTCCAGATAATTGGGATTAAGGCTTTCCGGGGTTATTTTCCCCAGGGATTGCTCAATTCTGCTAAATTCCAATATGGCGTCGTCAAAAGAATTGTTGTTCTCGCTTTTTCTTTTTAGTCTTAATAGTTCGTTGCTGTTGAACACTTTTTTTTTGAGCAGCCCTTGTACGCTGTCCAATAATTTTTTTTGATGGGGGTTGTCCGAAAGTAGTTTTAAGGAGTCAATGGCTATGAAAATGGAATCTATTTTTTGGGTATATAGCGTAAAACTTTTGGGCGTTCCTTTTTGAAGTGCCAATTTGGAGAGGCTTTCGGCCTGATATAATTCGGTGAGCAAGGAACCTGTTTTTAATAATTTGGTATCATTTTCACTATTGGTCTCCGTAGAAACATATACCCTGATTTCCGATACCATAAAATAGGCAACTACCAAGGTCAAAATTGCTAGAATGAAGTAACTGAATATTATTTTTAGGGTAAACCTGTTCTTGCTCTTGTTCATTGTTACGGCCCGTATGGATAGACATACTCCTA
>DATGQM010000023.1:0-7141 GCA_035304205.1 Arenibacter sp.
AGTATTGAGTACAAAGTAGTGGGACATGATCAACATTCAACGTTTCAACTTTCAACATTATAACCCTTTATTAATCCATTGCGATAAAATCTTATTCTTTAAAGTCGGTGGGGGGAAGGATCATTAAGTAATTTTAAATTACTTAAATAATGAAAAATGGAATATGACCAACTCCTGGTACGATTGAGGAATTTATTCTTGTTTTCGGAGCATCAATACATATTTGCGGCCGTTAATTCCACTAGTCCCATTTTAAGGAAATTCTTGGAAAAACGTGCTTTTGAAAGAATGGAATTTATTGAAGAACTGGAAATTGCCCTACACCCGGATGAAAATTCGGAATACCCCTTTAAAAACTTAAAAGATCTTTATAATTGGCATCAAGATCGCTATGGGAAAGAATCTTTAAGGAATGCATTTATCCAGGACCTGTATTCCAAAATGGTCGGTGATAATGCGATCGATCCCATTACTATCGACAAACAGTCACTGGAAATTTGCGGCCACTTATTTACTATCTGCCTCCCCTCAAAAATACAGGGCGTATTGCTCAGACAAGTTATCCACCTCAAATCGGGAATTGTATGCATGGCGGCCCTTAGGGAAAATACGAAGGATAGTAAAAATTAAAATTTATTGTTATGAAATCCATTTGGAACGGCTCCATAAGCTTTGGATTGGTAACCATACCCATCAAATTGTTTTCCGGGTCGGAGGACAGGGCCCTGGATCTGGACATGCTCGATAGTCACGACGGGGAAAGGATCCGGTACAAGAGGATAAATGAAAAAACAGGAAAAGAGGTAGCGTGGAAGGATATTGTAAAAGGTTATAAAAAGGACGATAAATATATTGTATTGGAAAAGGAGGATTTTGAGAACGCCAATATAAAAAAGAGCAAGACCATAGATATAGAACAGTTCATAACGGAGAAGGAAGTGGCCGATGTGCTGTTTAAAAAACCCTATTTTATCAAACCGCAAAAAGGAGGTGAAAAATCCTATATATTATTGCGAGATGCCTTAAAGAAGACCAAAAAATTAGGGGTCGCCACCTTCGTAATGCGGCAAAAGGAAAATTTCTCCCTCTTGGGCGTTTATAAAGAGGCGATGGTCCTCCACATAATTCGTTTTGATGATGAGATCAGGGACACTTCGGAATTGGAGCTTCCCAAAACCAAGATCGGAAAAAAGGAACTCGACATGGCGATCTCCCTGATCGATCAGTATACCGAGAAGTTCGATTTTGCCAAATTTAAGGATGTTTATAACGAACAGCTATTGAAGATAATCGAGTCCAAAGCTACGGGAAAAGGGATGAAGACCGTAAAGTACGAATCGAAGTCGACCCCTGCCAAGGATCTTATGGCAGAGTTAAAGGCAAGTCTCGAAAAAAGAAAAAAAGCATCCTAAAAAATGGACTTGGACGAATACAAAAGGAAACGGGATTTTTCCAGGACACCCGAACCTTCCGGGGAAGAGGATGCAGAAACAAAAACACAACGTTTTGTCGTCCAACGGCACCAAGCGCGAAAACTACATTACGACCTTCGGTTGGAAATAGACGGCACGCTCAAAAGTTGGGCGGTACCAAAAGGGCCGTCCATGAATCCAACGGACAAAAGATTGGCCATCCGAACAGAAGATCACCCGTTAAAATATCTCGATTTTTACGGGACCATTCCCAAAGGCAATTATGGGGCAGGGGAGATGATCATCTGGGATTCGGGTACCTTTGATATTGACAGGGCCGCATCCGACAATCCGGCAAACGAACAATTAAGAAATGGCAATCTAAAGATTATCTTTCATGGGGATAAGTTAAGGGGCCATTTTGCTTTGGTAAGAACGACCGGGAATGCCAAGGAAAATTGGTTGCTCATAAAGAAAAAGGATTCCTTTTCAATAGATGTGCCATACGATGCCGAAACCTTGATCCCGCCTACCACCCCTGCCCTTATAAGAAATTCAAGGAAAATAGTTCCAGGACAGATAATTCAGCCGATGTTGGCCGGTACCGTTAAAGAAATTTTTAACGGCCCCAATTGGCTTTACGAGCTGAAATGGGATGGATACCGGATCCTGGCCCATATTTGGGACGAGGGGGTCTTCCTCCAATCAAGGAACGGGATAAGTCTAAATAGGAAATTTCCATTATTGGTGAAAGAACTGGAACAATTGTCACATGAGGTTATTTTGGACGGGGAAGTGGTATTGCTCAATAAAGAGGGCATTCCCCTGTTTGGGGAACTCCAAAATTATCCCAATAGCTTGCTGGACCTGAGATTCTACGTTTTTGATATGCTCTACCTAAATGGGCATAGTATGATAGAACTGCCCTTAACGGACCGGAAAAGTTTGATTCCCGAATTATTGATGGACCTTACCATTGCACAATATTGCGACCATATAGAGGGAATGGGCGCAGGGCTATATAATAAAGCCTTGGAAACAGGTATGGAAGGTGTTATGGCAAAGCAAAAGGATTCCGTTTACAAGCCCGGTATACGATCCGAAAAATGGCTGAAAATAAAGAACGTAGAGGATATGGATGCCCTGATCTGTGGCTATACCGATGCCGTAGATGGGGATCTGGCGTTCGGTTCGCTGATTTTGGGCAAAGAAGAAAACGGGTCCCTCCAATATATAGGAAATTGTGGGTCCGGATTTAGCGAAAGCTATAGGAAGGAGCTTTTGGAAAAATTTAAACCCCTTAAAACGGAAAAAAATCCATTTGAAAAGAAACTTGCCCTGAAAGGAAGAAAACCCAACTGGCTGGAACCTGTATGGATCTGCGAGGTTACCTATACCGAAAGGACCAAAAATGGGCTCCTCCGCCATCCCGTTTTTAAAATGTTGAAAAATGAAAATGCATTATCCGTTAAGCCCCAGAAAAAAACCAAGGAAGGGACCGAGGAACATTCCCCTAAAAGTTCCCAAAATTTGCTGGAAATAGATGATATTTCCGTATCCATTACCAACCTGGAAAAAATTTATTGGCCCCGATCGGGAATGACCAAATATGACCTTATAGATTACTATCTTGCCGTTTCCGAAATAATCTTGCCGCATCTAAAAGATCGGCCACAAAGTTTACACAGGCATCCGGATGGCATACAACAGGAAGGCTTCTATCAAAAGGACAACGAAAATGCGCCCCAATGGATGGATACTATCACCCTATATTCCAAGTCCTCCGAGCGGGACATAGCGTATTTACTCTGCCAAAATGCGGCTTCGTTGATATATATGGCCAATTTGGGATGTATAGAGATCAATCCATGGAATTCAAGGATCGGCAAATTGGATTATCCCGATTATGGGATCATAGACCTGGATCCCCCTGAGGGCGTTCCCTTCAACAAAGTCATAAAGATCGCCCTGGAAATAAAGAAAGTCCTGGATGCCATGGATATTTCGGGGTATTGCAAGACCTCGGGGTCGAAGGGGCTACATATCTTTTTGCCCATGGGGGCAAAATATGGCTATGATGAAGTCCGGAATTTTATAAAATTGCTTTGTTATATCGTGCAGGCAAAAATCCCTGAAATAGCCACTATGGAACGGCAAATAAAAAAAAGGGACGGTAAAATATACCTTGATTACTTACAGAACAGGAAAGGCCAGACCATAGCATCGGTCTACTCCGTGCGGCCGGTACCGGGTGCACAGGTTTCCGCACCTTTGGACTGGAACGAACTGGACAAGGAGATTTCCCCTTCCAAATTTACGATCAAGAATATGCCCGCCCGTATCGAAAAAAGGGGCGATCTGTTTAAACCGCTCCTTCATACTTCCATCGATATGGAAAAAGCACTTGAAGCACTTGAAGGACTTGAACTCTAATTGAATATACAATTTTATTTCCGGCAATACATTTTAAGACCAGCTTATACGTACCATTCCATGGCCATCGAGAACGAATTCATTTAACGACCTATTGCTAGGGCCGATCTTCCGATATCCCTTTTTGTATTTCATTTCTACTTTAATTGTGGACAAGGTCTTTTTTCCGAGGTTTAGAAGGATAAGCTTTGATTTCAGGAATCCATTTCCATTGATATGAAAGGTTACCGACCTTTTGCCAAAACGGAATCGGGAAGTGGGGTAATCGACAAATCCCATGGCCCCCAAATTATGGATAATAAAATACTGTCTCGGAATAATGCCATACGGAAGGCCGGCACCGTAAACCTCCTGTCCTACCGCTCCACTTTTTTCCCAGCCATCGTTCATGTCCTCCAGGGGTATCCATAGATCTTTTTTAATTTCCCCGGTCTTAACATCATCGGCGATCATTTCTTCGGGCAGCATGGGGGGATAGTAAAACGGCAATCTGCCAACAGTATACTTAATAAATTCGGAGATCAATATCTTGAGGGAGGGGAGGATCGGGATCTCCTCCGTTATTTGAAGGTAATGATGAAGGGCCGCATAGAGGTGTAAATTATACCCCGATACTTCAAAATCCCAGATAAGCTCACTGCTGTCGATGTCTGATCGAACGGTTGCCGTCCAAGGTGATACCGGATTGATCATATCTATAGAATTTAGATGTTCATTAAATATTTTCCATGATCAATTGTGCGGCCCGGTCGACGGTCTGCAGCATGATCGATTCGGGGCTACCGCTAAAAATATCCTTATGGGCCACATGTTTATCTGGAAACACCATATGTATAAACATGGTGCCTACCGGTTTTTCCTTGGTCTCGCTACCGCCCGCCGCGATCAGCCCCGTAACGGCAACGGTAATGTCCGCCTTCAGCAATCCGACACCGCCATTGGCCAACGCACGGGTGACCTCTGCGGATTCTGGCGTATACGTTTCCACCAGGCCATGGGGGACGTCCAAAATACATTCCTTTACAAATACTTCATAGCATGATATTCCGCCACGGAGTATTTTACCAGAATCTGGCGACATGGCAAATTCGGAACACATACGACCAGCCGTTGCACTTTCGACAAAAGCTATATTTAGTCCCTTCGATGCCAGGGCAGCCGCACAATCGATGACAATTTTAGATGGCATAGGAGGCAGGTTTAATTATTCGCCGGTTTCCATATCGGGCGCGTCAACAGGTTTCGATTGGGACGATCCATATTGGCGCAGGAAAATGGATAGCACTACGATCGCGAATATCGAAAGAAATTCGCTTTGCCAATTTTGGAACGATTCAAACCAAAATCGAGAATCGGTAATATAATGGGCCATATCCACCATGGGCTCGCCCATACGGGCAAGTTTCCCGTTTTCGTCCTTAAGGCTACCGTAAAAGTGCATCGCAAATGAAAATAGGAATAAGAGGATGAGAACTATTGTAAGGGAATGTTTATAAATTAATAACAGCCACCCCCCTGCCCTAACCGGCCATGGTGCATTCTTCCTTGCCGGTGATGGTTCACGGTCTACCTCCTCGTCCTTGTCAAAATCCTTGGATTCCGACGATCCCTTTTGCTGAAGAAAAATGGTGAATATTACAAACAGGGCCATCTGTAGGAATTCCGATTCCCAATTTTCAAAAGTCGATTGCAAAAAATGTCCCGAGACCAAATATTGGGCAAGTGCTACGGGGGAGCCACCGGTTTCGAGAAGCTCCGCATTATGCTCCTGTATCCCGAAAAAAGTTTGTCCCAGCAGCGAGAGCGCAAAGAGAATCAAGAATACCAGGGACAGGCCATTGTTACGCAGAAACGTCTTCATGTTATGTCTGTTTTAAAGAAAATTGTGTATAACGAATATCGGGCATATCCAATCTATAACATACCCTAATCGGTTATATAATATATCCCAATCGGTAAAGTCCTAAAATTTGACATGGCCACTTAAAGTTACTCTTTTAACCATTTTGGGCAAGTGATTATCAGTGTTTTGCAATGGAAATACGGAGTACCGGCGTATTTAATAATCCTGCGATAATTTCCTTTAAACAAAGCAAAATTTTATTGGATACCGATAATATTCCAATAAATAGGTTCTTATATTAGTCTAAATGAACATACTATGAAATAAGCATGACCTAAAATTCGTCACAAGAACGAATAAAAGAAAAGAAAAAAGACGCTAATAAAGATTCATATGAAAAAACTAGGGATTTTAACAATGTACGCGGCCATAATAGGGCTAATTGCCTGTAACGGGCAGAACGACAAAAAAAACCGGGACAATATTTCCAACACAACGGAAACCCAAAGCGGGGACCGGGAAAATCAAACTCCTGTTAGGGGCCAGGGCACGGATGCAGCTTCGACTTCCATGGAATGGGGCAATTATTATGACACCAATATGGATATTTCGCCCTACTACGGCAATCTAGAAATGACGGACCGGCAAATAAAGGATTATGAATCCTTCACCAAGAATCGTCGGGACAATTGGTCCAAAGGCAATAATCTAGAAGCGGACAAACAGGCTATACTCATACAGCGCGACAGTAGCCTTAAATCCGTTCTTTCCCCGGAACAATATAAAAAGTATAAGGAGATGGCCAATAAGCGAAATAATGGCAACAAGTAATTATTGAAAATAGTTCCGATATTAAAGGAGGATTAATTTTTATAAACATTTAAAACATTTAAACATGAAAAGTATAAACAAGGAAAGATTTTCGGATACACGGATCGATAGTGTATTTCACAATACGGATAATGCCCACGCCTATTACGACAGTTTGATAGATAGGGGCTATGATAAGGATGATATTACCATTCTGATGTCCAAGGAAACAAAGGACAAGTATTACGATTCCGAACATGCCGACACTGGCAGTGAAGCCCTAAAAGGGGCCGGGGCCGGAAGTGCCATAGGCGGGGCGGCCGGGGCCATAGTGGGGGCCATAGCCGCCATAGGGACCAGTTTGGTGCTACCTGGTATCGGGTTGGTGGTAGCAGGTCCGTTGGCCGCGGCATTTGCCGGTGCCGGTGTTGGGGGCGCAGGCGGCGCGATCATCGGTGCACTGACCAAGGCGGGCCTTTCAGAATCCAAATCCGCAGAATATGTGGACTATTTGGAAGAAGGCAAGATCATCATTTCGGTAGAACCTAAAAATTGGGAAGATCGGAGGTATTTGGCCAATCGGAACGATATCATTTATTACGATGATGCCTATACAGAGGAGGAATATTTCTAGTGGATAAAG
>DATGQM010000024.1:0-3384 GCA_035304205.1 Arenibacter sp.
TGATCAAAAAAAGATGTTTCCCTGTTCGGCCTTCCTAGAAGGAGAATATGGTTTGGATGATATATGCATAGGGGTGCCGGTGCTTCTGGGTAAAAATGGTCTGGAAAAAATTGTGGCCATAGAATTAACGGCGGCCGAAAAGGCCAAAATAAAAGAAAGTGCAGAGGGGGTACGTAATGTAAATGCTCTCTTAGAACTATAGAATACGGGTACTGAAACCTATTCAGGGCATTCTTTCCAATGGTCCAAGTTCATCGGGGATGGGAAGGATGCCCTTGTTTTATAAAACTTGTAAATATATTGTTAGTTCCTACGGGAAATAATATATTTGCACGCAAATTAAGCATACCATATCATAAATTATATAACCAATGCAAAATAAAGGACTTATAAAGCTTTTCGCTTTAATGTTTGGGCTAGTCAGTATTTATCAGCTATCCTATACATTTATTACAAGTAAGGTAGAAAAGGATGCGACCGTCTTTGCCACAGACCGTATATCGGAAACCGAAGCGGATTATCTTGAAAAACGAGAGACGTTAAAAGCTAATTATTTGGATTCCATAGGAAATAATTCCATTTTGGGGTACACTACCTATAATGAGGCCAAGAAAAAGGAACTGAACAAAGGACTGGATCTCAAGGGCGGTATTAACGTTACCCTTCAAATTTCCGTTAAGGACTTATTGAAGACCCTTGCCAATGATTCCAATAATCCTATTTTCAATAAAGCGTTGGCAGATGCGGATAATGCTTCCAAAAATAGCGACGCTCCCTATATCGAGCTGTTCTTTCAGGCATTCGACAAGATCAAAGGGGATACCAAATTGGCTTCCCCCGATATTTTTGCGAACAAGACCTTAAGTGATGCCATCAATTTCCAAATGACGGATGAACAGGTAAAGCCCATCATCCGGGCCAAGATAGATGAATCCGTCGTTTCTGCCTTTGAGGTACTTCGTGAGCGCATAGATGGTTTTGGGGTTACCCAACCCAATATACAACGGGAAGGAAATTCGGGCCGTATACTGGTAGAATTACCGGGAGCCAGGGATATTGCCAGGTCCCAAGATCTATTGTCCAGTACCGCACAATTGGAGTTTTGGGAAACCTATAAGCAAAGTAACCCGGGCCTGAACAACTTTTTGCAGGCGGCCAACGAACGATTAAAAACATTGGTCGAGCTAGACACCCCAAAAGTCAATGTGAAACCGGAATCGGAGTTGGATTCCCTATTGTCCGATGTATCACAGGATTCGATCGATTTTTCCGAACAGGTAAATCCGCTGTTCAGTTTATTGTTGCCCGCTAATCCCAATGGAAATGCCCTGGTAAGTGCAGCTATCAAGGATACGGCCAAAATAGGGGAATATCTTCGGATGAAGGAAATACAGCGTTTGATTCCTTCCGATATACAGTTTGTAAAATTTTTATGGGAACGCCCTAGTGAAGGTGCGGAGGTAGTGGAACTTTTCGCCCTAAAATCGAACAGGGAAAATACCCCAAGGATAAGTGGGGACGTAGTTTCCGATGCATCGGATGTCTTTGACCAGTACAACAAGCCCGCGGTTTCCATGACCATGAACGCCAGGGGAGCAAAGGAATGGGAGGCATTGACGGGGGACGCCTTTAATAACCAAACGGGCATCGCCATTGTTTTGGATAACAAGGTATATACGGCACCGGGAGTTTCCACGGGAGCTATTTCCGGGGGACGTTCGGAAATTACCGGTAATTTTACTATAAATGAGACAAAGGATATCGCCAATGTTTTAAGGGCTGGTAAATTACCGGCTTCCGCAGATATAATCCAGTCGGAAATAGTGGGCCCATCATTGGGACAGGAAGCAATAGATAGTGGTTTCTTTTCCTTTATGGTAGCGATGGCCATTGTTTTATTGTGGATGATATTCTATTACGGGAAAGCAGGTATTTTTGCCGATATTGCACTGTTGTTGAACATATTGTTGATCTTTGGGGTGTTGGTCAGCTTAAATGCCGTACTGACCTTGCCTGGAATTGCCGGTATTGTCCTGACTATGGGTATGGCCGTGGATGCCAACGTACTAATTTTTGAGAGGATCAAGGAAGAGCTTGCGAAAGGAAAAGGGCGTAGCCAGGCCATGACGGACGGATACGGAAATGCACTTTCCTCTATCTTGGATGCCAATATTACTACAGGTCTTACGGCCCTTATATTGTTCATATTTGGTTCGGGACCGATCAAAGGGTTTGCTACTACTCTGCTTATCGGTATTGTTACTTCCCTGTTTACCGCTATCTTTATCACCAGATTGTTGATAGAATGGTACAGTAGCGGAAAGGGGAGAAGCTTGGATTTCAGTACCGCCCTTACCAAGAACTTATTTAGGAATATTAATATAGACTTCTTGGCCAAAAGAAAGATATCGTATTCCATATCGGGTATTTTGCTCATTATAGGTATTTTTTCCCTCTTTACCCAAGGATTGCAGCAAGGGGTTGATTTTGTCGGGGGCCGTTCCTATACGGTAAGATTCGAGAAGGCGGTAAATCCATCCGAAATTGCCTCGGAACTGAATGTCGTTTTTGGAAGCGGTACCAATGTGAAGACTTTCGGGGAAGCCAATCAGGTGAAGATTACCACCCCCTACAAAGTTGAGGCGGAGGGTATAGAAGTAGATGTGGAGATTCAGCAAAAATTGTTCGATGCCCTTCAGAAATATTTGCCGGACGGTACCAATTTTGAGAATTTTGTAATTGGAAGTGGGGAGAAATCCATTGGTATCCTGCAATCGGTCAAAGTAGGTCCTACCATAGCGGATGATATTAAAAATAACGCCTTTCTGGCCATTATCGGTTCGTTGGCGGTAATATTCCTCTATATCCTGTTGAGGTTCCGTAAATGGCAATTTTCCTTAGGTGCGGTAGTAGGCTTGTTGCACAATATTTTGATCGTACTCGGGGTGTTCTCCATTTTTGGAAAGGTTATGCCGTTCAGTATGGAAATCGATCAGGCATTTATTGCGGCTATATTGACCGTTATAGGATATTCGGTTAACGATACCGTGGTGGTATTCGACCGGATCAGGGAAATCGTAGCACAAAAGGGCTGGTCGTTCAATGCCACCAATGTGGCGCTTAATAGTACATTAAGTAGAACCTTGAATACATCCATGACCACCTTGGTCGTACTATTGGCCATCTTTGTCTTTGGGGGGGAATCCCTAAGAGGATTTATGTTCGCCATGATCATAGGAATCATTGTGGGTACTTATTCTTCCCTGTTCATCGCTTCCCCGATAATGTACGATACGCTGGACCGTAAGTCAAAGGAAGGAGAAAAGTAATAATTATATCTGTAATCGATATTTTCCAAAAAGGGACCGACTTCAAAGCCGGTCC
>DATGQM010000025.1:0-8362 GCA_035304205.1 Arenibacter sp.
GGGGAAAAAGGAAAGAAAGCCTTGTTCTATGCGGATAACGATCGCTTGGAGTTTATCTGGACCATTATTCCCGTAATCGTTTTGGCCGGACTTATTTTATGGGGACTGTACGCTTGGACCAATATTATGGATTTCAACGATGAGGACGATCCCTTAACGGTGGAGCTGTACGCCCAACAATTTAACTGGACCGCCAGATATGCGGGTAACGATAACGTTTTGGGGGAATCCAACGTTAGGATGATCGATATCGATAATGCCAACATTCTTGGAATGGATACGTCCGATCCAAATGGTAAGGATGATATTATTGTGAAGGAACTACATTTGCCGGTCGGGCGGAAGGTTAATTTTAAGATACGTTCGCAAGATGTCCTTCATTCTGCCTTTATGCCCCATTTTAGGGCACAAATGAACTGTGTTCCGGGAATGGTTACCCAGTTCTCCTTTACCCCTTCCATTACAACCGCAGAGATGAGGCAGGACCCCGATGTGATCCAAAAAGTGAAGGATATAAATAAATTGCGGGCCGAAAGAGCGGCGAAGGGCGAGGATAACAGTGATCCATGGGAATTCGACTATGTATTGTTGTGCAACAAAATATGTGGAAAATCGCATTACAATATGCAGATGAAAATTATTGTGGAAACAGAGGAGGAGTATAACAAATGGATTGCGGAGCAGCAAACTTTTGGCAACTCCATGGCCTCGGCACAATAATCAGGACAAAATCAATAATTAAAAAAATAAAAATAGTACTATGTCTGTAACAGCTCACGCGCACGTAGAAGACCATTCTGATGATCACGGACACCACCACAAGGAAACCTTTGTGACCAAATATATATTCAGTCAAGATCATAAGATGATTGCAAAGCAGTTTCTTATTACCGGTCTGTTCATGGGTGCCCTTGGTATCTTTATGTCGATATTGTTTAGGATGCAATTGGCATGGCCGGGAGAATCTTTTTATATATTTGAGGCCGTTTTAGGGAAATGGGCTCCTGGAGGAGTAATGGACGCCGACGTTTACCTGGCCCTGGTTACCATCCATGGTACCCTTATGGTTTTCTTTCTTTTAACGGCCGGACTTAGTGGTACGTTCAGTAACCTATTGATTCCCTTGCAGATCGGCGCCAGGGATATGGCTTCGGGATTTTTAAATATGCTATCCTATTGGATATTTTTTATTGCCTGTATCATTATGTTGTTCTCCCTGTTTTTGGAAACGGGACCTGCGGCCGCAGGTTGGACCGTGTATCCACCGTTGAGCGCCTTGCCCATGGCACAACCGGGGTCGGGCTTGGGAATGACCTTTTGGCTGGTAGCCATGTTCTTTTTTATCGTACAATCGCTTTTGGGTTCCTTAAACTATATCGTAACGATCATAAACCTAAGAACCAAAGGCATGTCCATGACCAGGTTGCCACTTACTATTTGGGCCCTTTTTGTTACGGCAATTATTGGAGTGGTCTCTTTCCCGGTATTGTTATCCGCTGCACTACTATTAATAATGGATAGAAGCTTTGGTACCTCTTTCTTTTTGTCGGATATATTTATCCAAGGAGAGGTATTGCATTATCAGGGAGGGTCTCCGGTACTGTACGAACATTTGTTCTGGTTCTTGGGGCATCCCGAGGTGTATATCGTTATTTTGCCCGCTATGGGGATCGTATCCGAAGTGATGGCGGTGAATGCCCGTAAACCCATTTTCGGGTATCGTGCAATGATCGCATCCATTTTGGCAATTGCATTCTTATCTACGATCGTTTGGGCGCACCATATGTTCGTGTCCGGGATGAACCCATTTCTGGGATCCGTATTTACATTCACTACCTTGTTGATCGCTATCCCATCGGCGGTAAAGGCCTTTAACTGGATCACTACTTTGTGGAAGGGAAATTTGCAGCTCAATCCGGCGATGCTATTTTCTATCGGGATGGTCTCTACCTTTATTTCCGGGGGTCTGACAGGGATTATCTTAGGAGATAGTACATTGGATATCAACGTTCACGATACTTATTTTGTGATTGCCCACTTTCACCTGGTAATGGGTATATCCGCACTCTATGGAATGTTTGCCGGAATCTATCACTGGTTCCCAAAACTGTTCGGCCGTATGTTGAACAAAAATTTGGGCTATGTGCATTTTTGGATAACGGCCGTTTGTTCTTATGGTATATTCCTTCCCATGCACTTTGTAGGAATGGCGGGCGTACCCCGTAGGTACTACGAAAATACGGCATTTCCTATGTTCGATGATCTTGCCGATGTACAGATATTAATGACCTTGTTTGCCATATTGGCGGCCATAGTCCAGCTGATATTCGCTTATAATTTTATAAAAAGTATCTTCTACGGTGCCAAGGCGGTTCAGAATCCCTGGAAGGCCAATACTTTGGAATGGACTACCCCGGTAGAACATGTTCACGGAAACTGGCCCGGGGCTATTCCGGAAGTACACCGTTGGCCATATGACTACAGTAAGACGAATGAGGATGGCGAGTACGTAATTCCAGGACAAGATTATGTACAACAGACTGTGCCCTTGTTCGACGGCGAGGAAGAATTACAACATTAATGGTAATAAATGGTTGGGACGTATTGCATACGTCCCCATAGAACCATTATATTCTAGGAATATAAAAAAGTCCATCCCCAAGATGGACTTTTTTTGTACCTTCATTTTGTATTCAATTGAATATTTAATTTTCGAATAAATCAGAAATTGGTGAAACGTATTATACTATTGGTGCTATTAGCGGTCAACGTGGTGGCCTATGCCCAGAGGAAGCCTAAAATAAAAGGGAATAGAAATGTGGTAGAGGTGAGGGAGGACCTGCAACCCTTTAATGCCATCCAACTGGAAGATAATCTGGAGGTCTATCTCCAAGAGGGCCCGACCGAAGGATATGTGCTGGAAGCCGATGATAATTTATTGGAAATCCTAAAGTTCAGGGTGGCCGATGAAACTTTGACCATAAGTTCTTTCTACAATATTAGATCTAAAAAGAAGCTAAGGATAACCGTACTTTATAATCGTCTGAACCGTATCCATATCGCTGCCGGCACCGTTCTGACAACGGAAAAAATTAGGACGGATGGGCTGGAGGTAACTATTTCCGGCATGGGCAGGGCCGAATTGGGCGTGGATGCCGAGATGTTGGATGTCAAGCTGGAAGGAAATGCCAATGGGGACTTTAATATGGAGGGCGACTCCCTGAATATAGAGGGAAGGGACAAGTCAAGTTTAAAGATATATGCCGTGGCAGAAACGACTACCGTACAAATGGCGAAAAACTCGAGCGCCTTTTTAGAAGGATACTCCAAGGACCTTACCATAAAGATGAGGGAACAGGCCAGCCTTAAAGCTGCCAAAATGGAAGCGAATACGGTAACGGCCACTGTGGAAGGGAACACTTCGACGGAAATATTTGCGGTGGATACCTTGGAACTGAATGCCTCCGGGGCATCAAAGACCTATGCCTATGGTAGCGGAAAAATAAACCTTACTGAGTTTCTGGATACCTCCGAACTGTATAAGCGCAAAAAATGAGCTCATTTAGGAAAGGGTATTCCGGCTGATAGGGGCCGTTAAACAATGTTCGGGTATTCCAAAACCATCTACCAACACCTCGATATGTGGCCGAAACTCCGTACTTAACCGCTCTACCCGTTGGCGTATGGCCTTGGATTTTGTACTGCCCATATACCCCTGTTCCAAATACCAATGCGCATCCTGCCTAATTTCATGGAGTGCGAACAAAGTACCGAGTTTGGTAAATAGCTGTTTGTTTTTTTTATCCGTAATGGTTTCCGTAAATTCCAAAAAGGTTCGGTAGGCAAGCTCACAGCTATAGGCCCTCCCCAGTGCCAGTAGGTGGGTCTGTACCTTTAGGAAGGCCTGATAGGTGGGAACGCCCTTCTTAATATAATCCTTTATGCGCATGGCTACCGAATAGGTAAGCCTTCTAGTCCTATAATCGAACGCATGTTGATGAAATCTGGTATCGTACAGATGGTCCTTATCCACCTTGTTTATATAGGCAGGGTTTATGGTGGCCAATTTATCCCTGATCTGGCTACTGATAAGTTTCAATACGGTGGTAAAGCCCCCGCTGTTGAATTCCGAATTGAAATCGGATAGGATGCCCTTTGCCGCCAATTGTAAAAGTACCGTATTATCGCCTTCGAAAGTGGTGAAAATATCCACATCGGTTTTTAGGTCACCTATCCTGTTTTCCAGAAGATATCCCTTACCGCCACAGGCTTCCCTACATTCCTGTATGGTATTATTGGCAAACCAGGTAATTACCGCTTTTAATCCGGCTACCTGGGTCTCTATTTTTCGTTTGTCCGTTATCGTATCGTCGGCATATGTTTTCATTAGGGCATCCAAGGTGATATGGTATACATAGGCCTGGGCGATCGGCGGGGTCAGCCTAAGCTGGTGGGAAGGATAGTCCATGAGCAGGTCTTCCTGGATCCTGACATTATCGTTGAACTGTCTCCTGTTCAAGGCGTGTTTTACCGCAATGGCAAGGGCCATTTTTGCACCGCCCAATGCCCCTTTCGCCACGCATATCCGTCCCCCTACCAAGGTGCCCAGCATAGTAAAAAATCGTTTGTTCGGATTTTGGATATCCGAATGATAACTCCCGTCGGCCTTGATGTCGCCGTATTTGTTCAATAGGTTTTCACGGGGTACCCTTACCTGATCGAACCAAATTTTTCCATTATCCACGCCATTAAGTCCCAATTTATGGCCGTTGTCCTCTATATGGACTCCCGGCATGGAATGATGGTCGCTGTCCCTTAACGGGACAAGGATGGCATGTACCCCTTGGTTCTCGCCCTTTACGATCAATTGGGCAAATACGGTGGCCATGGTACCGTGCAGGGCATTGCCGATATATTCCTTATTGTCGTTTTTCCCCGGTGTGTGTATGGTGATACTATCATTTTCTGGGCTATATGTCGCCGTTGTTTTGATTCCCCTTACGTTGGATCCATGTCCGGTTTCCGTCATGGCAAAACAACCCAGGAGCTTGGCGGCCCCTATGTCGTTTAAATAGCGGTCGTGGTGTTTTTTGGTGCCCAATTTTTGTACACTGCCCCCGAAAAGGCCAAACTGTACCCCGAACTTTATGGTAAGGCTACCATCTACATACATCAGGTTCTCAAAAATGTTGGCGTACAATAACATATTTCCCGATCCCCCATAATTTTTAGGGTAGGCCAATGCACCATACCCTTCCTTGGCAAGGAGCTGCACCTGCTTTAATGTTTTTTCCCTGAACGCATGCAGATCCCTATGGATCTCCCACGAAAATTGGGGCCGATTTAAGAAATCCCTGAAGCGGTCCAGTCCCTCCGCAAAATCCCTCTTTAAAATAAGGTCGATCTCCCCGGCATTATAGTAGTCGGAGGTTTTTTCATGGATTACCCCTACCTCGAACAAGTGGTTGTAATGATTGGGCTGTATACCCAGATTTATCTCTATATCCGCCAGTTTTTCGTTAAAGAGGGCGGGATCTCCATCCTTTGATATTAATTTTTTACTGAAGGCGGTCAGGGGATAGGCGTCGCTCTCGATCAATTTAATGCCCGATCGGGAAATGGTATTGGCCCAGTTCTTCATTTCCTTGGCCTTTGGCGGTTGGGCCTTGCTTAGCCACCCATATAATAGGTCTTTATCCGATTCGGATAGGTGCCCGTCCTGGTCTATGGTCCTTTTTACTACGGCAATTTCCGAAACGGAAAGCAGGTCATCGGACCATATTACAAAGAAGAAGGGAATATATTGTAGTAGTTGTTGGGGGTAATCTATTTTTTCCATAAAATGAATATACAATTTTCAATCCTTAGCCTTCAAATTATTTTATAAGATTATTTTTTATTTGGTTTCATAAAATTTATTTTACTTCCAATTCATTGGAATGTTTTCAAATGATTTTGAATCAAGGATGATATGGCTGCTGGGTTTGGTAATAATGGTATAATATGGTAGAGACACGATTAATCGCGTCTCTACTAACCCGATTTCCATTATCTTTGGGATATGAATGAGAATTTAGATCCGACCAAGGATGGTTTTTCAAACGAGGAACTGGATATAGACAGGGCGCTCCGCCCCGTAAGCTTTGATGATTTTACGGGTCAGGAACAGATATTGGAGAATTTAAAGGTATTTGTGGAAGCGGCCAATCTAAGGAACGAGGCCCTGGACCATACGCTGTTCCATGGCCCCCCGGGATTGGGGAAGACAACCCTCGCCCATATTCTGGCCAATGAATTGGGGGTAGGGATAAAGATCACCTCCGGCCCGGTACTGGACAAGCCCGGCGATCTGGCGGGGTTGTTGACCAACCTTAATGAAAGGGATGTCCTGTTCATAGATGAGATCCATAGGTTAAGCCCAATTGTGGAAGAATATCTATACTCCGCCATGGAGGATTATAAGATCGATATTATGATCGAATCGGGGCCCAATGCCCGATCGGTACAGATAAACCTAAATCCCTTTACCTTGATCGGGGCCACTACCCGATCGGGATTGCTGACCTCCCCCATGCGGGCCCGTTTTGGAATCCAGAGTAGGTTGCAGTATTATTCTACGGAACTATTATCCACTATCGTAGAACGGAGCGCAGAAATATTAAGGGTTCCCATAACCTTGGAGGCGGCCATAGAAATAGCCGGTAGAAGTAGGGGTACCCCCAGAATCTGTAACGCCCTTTTAAGACGGGTCAGGGATTTTGCCCAGATCAAGGGGAACGGGAAGATTGATATGGAAATATCCAAGTTTAGCCTACAGGCCCTGAATGTGGATGCCCACGGACTGGATGAGATGGATAATAAGATCCTGATCACCATCATAGATAAGTTCAAGGGCGGGCCGGTAGGGATCACGACCTTGGCCACTGCGGTTTCCGAAAGTGCGGAAACCATAGAGGAAGTCTACGAGCCATTTTTGATCCAAGAGGGGTTTATAATGCGTACTCCCCGTGGAAGGGAGGTTACGGAATTGGCCTATAGGCATTTGGGACGGATCAAGGGCAATATTCAGGGGGGGCTTTTTTAAGGACTTTGAAAAATACCCGACTACATACCCAATTGATCAAGGAAGAAGCAAAACGTCTCGGATTTTTGTCGTGCGGGATCTCCAAGGCCGAATTTTTGGAGGAAGAGGCCCCGAGATTGGAAAAATGGCTCAATAATAACATGAACGGTGAAATGCAGTACATGGAGAACCATTTTGATAAGCGTTTGGACCCGACCAAATTGGTGGAAGGGTCAAGATCGGTTATTTCCCTCCTGCTTAATTATTACCCCGAAGAAAAACAGGTGGCCGATAGTTATAAGCTTTCCAAATACGCTTACGGACAGGATTACCATCATATCATAAAATCGAAGCTTAAGGCGTTACAGGAGTTTATCGCCGAGAAAATAGGGGAGGTCAACGGGAGGGCCTTTGTAGATTCGGCTCCGGTGCTGGACAAGGCTTGGGCTGCAAAAAGTGGTCTGGGATGGATCGGGAAGCATAGTAATCTGCTTACCCAACAGGTGGGTTCCTTTTATTTTATTGCCGAACTGATCGTAGATCTGGAGCTGGAATACGATTCGCGGACTACGGACCATTGTGGTACTTGTACCGCCTGTCTGGACGCCTGCCCTACCCAAGCCATCGTAGCCCCCTATGTCGTGGACGGGAGCAGATGTATCTCCTACCTTACCATTGAACTAAAAAATGAGATCCCTGCGGAATTTCAGGGGAAAACGGATGATTGGATGTTCGGATGCGACGTATGTCAGGATGTTTGCCCTTGGAACCGATTTTCCCAGGCCCATAACGAACCTTTATTCGATCCCCATCCAGAACTACTTTCCATGACCAAAAAAGATTGGGACGAGATTACCGAGGATGTTTTTAAAAAGGTCTTCCAAAAATCCCCTGTAAAGCGCACCAAATTTACTGGCCTGAAAAGGAATATTGATTTTCTTAAGCGATAAGCTTTATGCTGTAAGCCGTAAGCAATTGGCAATAAAGTGCTAAGCGTATAGCGCCCTGCGCCCTGCGCAATTTAAGCCTACAGCATAAAGCTTAAAGCATATAGCCAATATCCAAAAAATAGTTGGCAGTTGCAGTTGGCGGTAAATGATCGGCAATATAAAACTTTAGCCTATCCTATTGAAATGCATTATACGGTAAGCTCTAGGCAGTAGGTATAATGCTGTCAAAATCAAAGCTTAAAGCCTATAGCGTAAAGCTTAAAGCCTATAGCATAAAGCTTAAAGCCTATAGCATAAAGCTTAAAGCATATAACATACAGCTTTTGGCCAAAAAAGTTAACTTTGTTTT
>DATGQM010000026.1:0-4231 GCA_035304205.1 Arenibacter sp.
TTAAAATTCAGCGGAATATTTGCCTGGTTTCTTTGGTCCTTTATCCATATTCTCTCCTTGATAGGATTCAGGAACAGAGCGCGTGTCTTTGTGGAATGGATATGGAACTTTTTCACTTTTAAACGAGGGGTACGCTTGATAACCGATCGCTCGGGATACGAGGATTCCAATACCCATGGGGAATCCGCAACAAAATCAGTGGAATATCACACTTGAGTCGATCTACTGTGTAACATTACAAATCTTGGCCGGTAATAGTATCTGTGCAAAAAAAAAGGTAATTTAGTAGGGAGTTTAATCAACTAAACACCCAATTATGTCCACCTTGATTATTTTTTTGATCTTTTTGGTCCTTATGGCCCTTTTTCTGATCTATGTATTCAATCAATTTGCAAAACTCAGGAATTTGGTGAAAGATGCCTGGAGCAATATAGATGTAGCCTTAAAACGGCGTTACGACCTGATCCCCAATTTGGTGGAGACCGTCAAGGGATATGCACAACATGAAAAGTCAACTTTGGAGGCGGTGATCGATGCCCGCAATGCGGCATTGTCGGTATCGCCGGGCGATATCAATTCCCAAATAAGGGCAGAGCAGCAGGTACAGCGGAGTTTGAGCGGAATTTTTGCGCTGGGGGAGGCCTATCCCGATCTAAAGGCAAATACCAACTATTTGGATCTTCAACAAAAATTGGGGGAAATCGAGGAGAATCTGGAACGTGCCCGTCGCTATTACAACGGATCGGTCCGGGAAAACAACACCTATGGCGAAAGTATGCCGGGTATTTTGGTGGCCAGTCTGTTCAAATACCAGCATTTTGATTATTTTCAAGTGGACGAATCGGATAGGTCCCCTGTAAAAGTAGCATTTTAAGGATGAAAAAATTATTCCCTCTTTTTATTTGCCTGCTTGGCATCGCAGAGCTGGCCGCACAGGATTTTTCCGTAATGAATTATAAGGTGGACATCGTTATCCACAAGGAAGGCTATTTTGATGTAGTAGAAAATTACGATCTAAATTTTGATGTCCCAAAACATGGCATATATAGGACGATCCAAACCAAATATGAGCTATTGGATTCCACGGGCGGCACCATCACCAGAAAAATACGGATCAATAAGGTCGATGTCCCCGATCGCAAATTTGATGTGCCTTTTGATTTTGTCCAAAAATTGCAGGATCAAGTGGATATCAGGATAGGGGATGAGGATATCACCCTCCTGGGCCCGCAACATTACCAGATCAGTTACCGGGTCCACGATGCCTTTCTTTTTGAAGATTCGCAGATCCGTTTTTATTGGAACATAAAGCCGGAGGGCTGGTCCGCCAATTTTCACCAGATCAGTTTTACGGTACACGTACCCGAAGATGTCTATCTAGGCAAGGAAAATAGCTTTGTATATTCAGGGGATGCGGGCACTACTACCCAAAGTACCGATATACAGACCTACTTTGCCAATGGCGAATTCTCGGGAACCTCAAAGTTGGGCTCCATCTCCTATCCGGGACAGAGCGTAACGGTACTCATCGACCTCCCCCTTGGGGCGGTCCAGGAAGCGAAGCCCTTTTGGCCCTTTTGGACCAATTATGGATGGGTATTCTTGATCGGTGTTTTATTGACCGCTTTTTTTTGGATCTGGTGGAATTTTGGGAAGGACGAAAGGGTCATTGCTACCTCCACATATTATCCGCCCGATCAAATAGATCCCGCAATGGTGGGATTCCTTATAAACGATAGGGATGATAATTCCGATTTAATATCATTGATACCCTACTGGGGCGCAAAGGGACTTATCCGGATCGAGGAAATCCCTAAAAAGGGCCTTTTTGGAACCAAGGATACCAAGCTCATTAAATTAAGGCCCTTACCCTTGGATGCCCCGACCTATGAACGGGAACTATTCCATGGCCTTTTTGGCGCACCCACCGATACGGATAGACCGGAAGTCTTGGTAAGCAGCCTTAGGAACACGTTTTATGTTACCATGTCAGCTGCCAAAAAGCAACTGAAGGAGAGTGCGCAACCCTATTATGTAGGGGAATCCAGGAAGGTGCAATGGACCATGTACCTAATATTGTTCCTTTTGTCCATTGGACTTACCTTGATCGGACTCTTTTTCTGGGGAATTTTGGCCGCTGTGGCCCTCACAGTGTGTTGCGTGGCCCTAATTTTTATAAATCGGTTTATGATCAAGAAAAATGCGAAGGGCAACCGAATTTTATCGGAATTAAAGGGCTTTAGGCGATTTATCAAGGTCGCCGAGGAAAATAAGCTAAAAATGTTATTGCATGATGATCCCCATTATTTTGAGAATACCATGGGATATGCCTTGGCATTTGGAATGTTTGGGCAATGGGCAAAAAAATTCACCAATTTAAACCTGTCCCAGCCCGATTGGTATACTTCTACCGGAAAAATGGGAATGGCCAACTTTTCAAAATCGTTCTCCAGTTCTATGGACCGGACAAGGTCCACTATGGTGAGCTCCCCTTCCAGTAGCAGTAGTTCCGGGGGAGGTTCCTCGGGAGGTGGTTTTGGCGGTGGCGGTGGCGGAAGTTGGTAGTCCGAAATCCTAAACTGACAGGATGTGACCGGGAATTTATTTAAAACTTATACCTACTTTTGCCTTCCCATAGGAAATACCCATCTACTTAATGAACAAACCCAAAAACATCTTATTACTGGTCCTGGCCTTCTTTGCCATATATGTCATTTGGGGCTCTACCTATCTATTGAACAAAATCGCCGTTCAGGAACTACCGCCCTTTATGTTGGCATCGGTGCGCTTTACGGTTGCCGGGATATTGATCTTTATAATCTGTAAATTGTTGGGCATTCCATTGACCATTTCCAAAAAACAACTACGTAATTGTATTTTTGCGGGATTTTTGTTCCTGACCATAGGAAATGGTTTTGTGGTATGGGCCCTAAAGTATGTGGACAGTGGTTTTGCCGCTTTGGAAATAGCAGCACAACCTCTGGTCATACTACTTTTAATGCGGATTTTACAAGGTAAGAAAATCCAGGCCATGTCCTTTTTGGGGGTAATGATCGGAATAGTGGGTATCTTTCTCCTGGTGAGCCAAAAACAGATCATCAATCAGGAAAACTCGGTTTTGGGGATGGCCATGATCTTTATGTGTATGGTAAGCTGGGCCTATGCCAGCCTCTTTGTTGCCAAGGCCGATCTTCCGGCCAATTATTTTGTAAATACGGGTATTCAGATGTTTACGGCGGGAATGACATTGATGCTCGGAAGCCTCGTGATCGGGGAAGTTTGGACGTGGCCAAAGGAATGGAGCAATCCCGTGCGGTACTCCCTATTGTTATTGATCCTTTTGGGCAGTATAGTAGCCTTTACGGCCTTTAATTATTTATTAAAAGTAGTTTCCCCCGAAAAGGTGGCTACCTCTACCTATGTGAACCCCATTATCGCCCTCATATTGGGCTGGTCCTTTTTGGAGGAAGAGATTAGTGTGCAGTCGATTATTGCAGCGGTAGTGCTGCTTACCGGAGTATATTTCATCAATACCAATAAAAAGCTGGCGCTGTTCAATAGGTTTTCCACAAAGGATTCCCGTAAGTTGGGAATATAATATCCAGGTCCCTGCCCCGTATCCTACTTTTTCCTTGGCAAATAAAAAATACATTTATTGCCCTCTGTTAATTGAAATACAAATCTTATCTTTGTCTGCGCATTAATAGTTACTTACGGGCTATTGATGCCCATAAATTTTGGGGGCGGGACCTGGGGATCAATCTTTTTTTGAACGCTCCTTACGAATTCCGGACCCTGGTCCGGGGGGATAATCCAATTAATAATTAAAACAACGAATGGCAAAATCGCAACAAACGTATAATAAAAGTGAAAAAGAAAAGAAACGCTTAAAAAAGCGGGAGGAAAAACAAAAGAAGAAAGTAGCGCGCAAGGCCGAATCCAAGGAAAATGGTCCAGGCATCCAATATGCCTACGTAGACCATGACGGAAACTTAACGGATACGCCACCAGATCCTTCCCTAAAGGTAGAAATAGATGCTTCTACCATTGAAATCGGTATACCAAAGAAAGACGATAGCGAGATTGAGGAATTTGACCCTGTAAGAAACGGTAAGGTTTCCTTTTTCGATAATTCCAAAGGTTTTGGATTTATTATCGATTTGGAAAACAATGAAAAATACTTTACCCATGTCAGTGGCCTGATCGATGAGATAGCCGAGAACGACAAGGT
>DATGQM010000027.1:0-4807 GCA_035304205.1 Arenibacter sp.
GATTACGGGATGGACGGGATGCGATGCGACATTAAAGGAAATCTGTACATTACCCGTTATGACAAGGGAACCGTAGTGGTAGTAAGCCCCGGGGGAAAAATAATAAATGAAATTCAGCTGAAAGGAAAAAAACCCTCAAATATTGCCTTTGGTGGCAAGGATGGAAAAACCTGCTATGTAACCATGGCGGACCGGGGCTGTATAGAAACGTTCCAAGCAGAATATCAGGGCAATTCATTCAATAAAATTTTCTAAATTAATTAAACAAGAAATGACAATGACATTCAACAAATCCATTCTGGCCATTTCGGCCTCTATACTGCTCTTCGGTTGTGGCAGTACCGCACTTGTTTCAACCCCTGTTGAAAATATAGATACCCTTCCCCTTAAGATCGCGGACCTGACGGATGCCGAAAAAAAGAATTGGGGACATGCCGACCTGCTGACCGATACCATACCCGGGATGAGCGTGGATAGGGCCTATACAGAAATCATTAAGAACAAAAAAGGGAAAGAGGTTATCGTAGCGGTCCTGGATTCGGGAATGGACCTGACCCATGAAGACCTTGTGAACGTTTTATGGGTAAACAAAAAGGAAATTCCAGGAAACAATAAGGACGACGATAATAACGGCTATGTAGATGATATACATGGCTACAACTTTTTAGGGGAGTCCTATAACGAACAGTTGGAAATGGCCCGTATCGTGGGCCTAAATTTAGGTGATGCCAAGCTCCAGGAAAGGGCAAAGTCCAAATTGGACGAGGATTACCAAAAAGCCCTTCAAAATAAGGAGCGCTATGAGCAAATATTCCAAGCCGTTAAAAATGCGGATTCGGAAATAAAGAAACACTTGGGCAAGGATTCCTATACCAAACAAGACCTTACGGCCATAAAGACGGAAGACCAGACCATGATCGGGAACATCGGTATCCTAATGCAGATGTTGAGCATTAAGGACACCATCCCGGAGGTATTGACCGAACTTAACAGTGGAATCACCTATTTCTCCGATCAGCTCAACTACAATCTAAATGTAGATTTTAACGGTAGGGAAATAGTGGGGGACGATCCCTATGATATCAACGATACGGGTTATGGCAATGGAAACCCACAGAACCGGGTAGAGGATGAAAGTCACGGTACCCATGTTGCCGGTATTATTGCTGCGGAAAGAAACAATGGCAAAGGGGCCAATGGCGTTGCCAATAATGTAGCAATTATGAGTATCCGTGCCGTACCGAATGGCGATGAATACGATAAGGATATCGCTTTGGGAATCCGATATGCCGTGGACAATGGGGCAAAAATTATTAATGGAAGTTTTGGAAAAGCCTTCTCCCCCCATGCACAATGGGTATACGACGCGATTAAATATGCTGCGGAAAATGATGTGCTCTTCGTACATGCCGCAGGGAATTCCAGCGAGGACCTGGACGATCCCAACAATCCCAATTTTCCCAACGATCAAATAAACAATGGCCCGGAAATGGCCGATAATGTAATCACGGTAGGCGCCCTGGGGAGCAAATACGGTTCTGAAATGGTCGCCTCCTTTTCCAATTATGGTGCTATAAACGTAGATGTATTTGCACCCGGTAACCGGATCTATTCCACTATGCCCGGCAACAAGTACGAGTTTCAGGGAGGTACTTCCATGGCCGCCCCGGCCGTAGCGGGGATCGCCGCCCTAATTAGATCTTATTACCCCGATCTAACGGCGCCACAGGTAAAGAAAATAATAATGGATTCCGGACTTACCACAAAAACAAAGGTAATGGTGGGGGGCGATGCCTCCGAAACGATCGATTTTAAGGACATCTCCAAATCGGGAAAAATGGCAAATGCCTATAATGCACTTATTATGGCAGATGCGGTATCCCATGGTAAAATAAAACTATAATATGAACTATAATAAAGGCCTGTTCCTAGGTTTATTGATCGCATTTCTTGCACTGCCGCCAACCTCGGCGGCACAGGGCAATACCTCCTATTGGCAACAACATGTGGACTATACCATGGAAGTAGACATGGATGTTCAAAATTACCAGTATACGGGAACCCAGAAATTGGTCTATACCAATAATTCCCCTGACGAATTGAACCGGGTATATTACCATCTGTACTTTAATGCGTTCCAACCGGGGAGCGAGATGGATATGCGACTGCAGAGTATCCCCGACCCGGACGGTAGGATGATGGTCGACGGGAAAAGTCGGATTTCTACTTTGACCCCGACCGAAATAGGATATTTGCGCATATCCTCCCTTAGCCAGGATGGGCAACCGCTTACTTATAGGGAAGAAGGCACTATTCTGGTGGTAAACCTAAACAAACCCATTCCCGCAGGGGGAAAGGCCACTTTTGAAATGACCTTTAGCGGACAGGTGCCGCTACAGATCAGGCGGAGTGGCAGAAACAGTAGCGAAGGAGTGGCACTTTCCATGAGCCAATGGTATCCAAAACTGGCGGAATACGATTTTGAGGGGTGGCATGCCACTCCGTACATAGCCCGTGAATTCCACGGGGTATGGGGCGATTTTGACGTAAAGATCACCTTGGATAAAAAGTATACCATAGGGGGAACAGGTTACCTGCAAAATCCACAAGAGATCGGCCATGGCTATGAAGCGCCCGGAACAAAAGTGAAAAAAGCAAAGGGAAAGACCCTCACGTGGCACTTTAAGGCACCCATGGTACACGATTTTATGTGGGCCGCCGATCCGGATTATATCCACGATACCCTTCAAATGGCCAATGGCCCCACCTTACATTTCCTATATAAGAACGATAAGGAAATTTTGGAAAACTGGAAAAATCTGCAACCCAAAACAAGGGAAGCCATGGAGTTTTTCAATAAAAATATAGGATCCTATCCATATAATCAATATTCCGTTATCCAGGGGGGTGATGGAGGTATGGAATATGCCATGTCCACATTGATTACCGGAGGCAGAAATTTTGGTAGCCTGGTAGGCGTAATGGTACACGAACTGGCCCATTCCTGGTTTCAAATGGTATTGGCCACCAACGAGACCAAGCACGAATGGATGGACGAAGGCTTTACATCCTTTATCTCCAGTCTATGTATGAACTTGATCATGGACCAGAAAAAGGATAATCCCTTTACCGGCTCCTATCAGGGTTACTACAATCTGATAGAGTCGGGCAAGGAGCAGCCCCAGACCACCCATGCGGATCGCTATGACCTCAACTTTGCCTATGGGATAGCCGCCTATAGTAAAGGGGCCATCTTCCTTTCCCAATTGGGTTATGTGATCGGGCAGGACAACCTCATGGAAAGCCTACGGAAATACTATGACGATTTTAAATTTAAACACCCTACGCCCAACGATTTTAAAAGGACTGCCGAAAAGGTATCGGGGATAGAACTGGATTGGTACCTTACCGACTGGACCCAGACCACCAACACTATAGATTACGGGATAAGGGAAGTAGTGGCCGAAGGGCAAAAAACAAAGGTAAGTATGGAACGGATCGGTGCCATGCCCATGCCCATGGATATTTTGGTGATGTATAACGATAATACCCAAGAGACCTTTTATGCCCCGCTGCGTATGATGTACGGGGAAAAGGATAATCCCTATCCGAGCTTCGAAAGAACGGTCCTGCCGAATTGGCCTTGGGCCAATAACCAATATGATTTTATATTGGATAAGCCGCTCAGCAGCATTAAAGCGATCGTCTTGGACCCCTCACAGCTTATGGCCGATGTAAACGAGGAAAATAATATTTGGCAAGCCTTGGAGTAGGTTCAAAGTCCAAGGTTCAAGGTTGAGCCTGCTCCGAAAGTAGTTAATTGCTTTAATATATTTGCATCCTAGGGACACACTATTTATGGAACCGCACAGATTCACTCTCCCAAAAAAGGAAAAACTAAAGGGCAAAAAGCTTATAGAGCGGTTATTTGCCGAAGGCAAAACAACGACCCATTATCCGCTTAGACTGATCTATCTAAAGACCAAACTAGAGGATGGCGCCAAAATAAAGGTGGGTGTAACCGCATCAAAAAGAAATTTTAAAAGTGCGGTAAAAAGAAATAGAATCAAAAGGTTGATGCGAGAAGGCTATAGGCTCAACAAATCCCCAATCTTCAACAACATTGAAGGCGACTATGCGTTTATATTCCTATATCTTGGCAAGGATATGCCCGATCAACGGAAAATTTCGGAAACTATGATCCATCTGATTCAAAAATTTTGCAGGGAAACGGCAAAGGGAAACCCTTAAAGATTATTGTTCAATCGGTTAGAAGAAAATATGGCTCTAGTTTAATCAAGCGTTGATATATTGATTTAAATTGAGGGTATGAGGCCCCAAGTAAATCTAAATTTAGAAAATTCAATTACTCCCTTTAGGGTCGGGGTTAAAGAATTGAATTTTCGGCATTTGTTCTTGCCCCATCCATAAAGGGTGACAAAATGCCGAAAATTGGATATTTTAGTCATAATAGCCATTTTAAATTAGAGTTGAAAATATTAGTATGGGAAAATTTATTTGCGCCCGTGTTTTGGCAATTTTCCTTTATCAAAAAGACAATAACAAATGAAAAAGATATTAAAAAAGAAAGTACTCGTTCCGGCCCTTGCAGTTGTTCTTTTAATTGCCGGGAGTAGTTTCAAGGGCGATTTTTTTGAGATTGCCAAACAGTTGGAAATTTTCACCACCTTGTTCAAGGAATTGAACATGAACTACGTGGATGAGACCAATCCGGCAGAATTGATGGACACGGCCATCAAAAGTATGCTGAACGGACTAGATCCCTATACCAAATTTCTTAACGAGC
>DATGQM010000028.1:0-5766 GCA_035304205.1 Arenibacter sp.
TCACTAAAATTATGGCGTGCCGTCCATCATTGACATTTTTTTTGGTAAGACCGACTCTTTCTTTTTTCGTATCAACCAAAGTCCGATGAATGTTATGATCCCGTTTATGGGCAATAGCTCATACCCAATTTGGTAACCGCCCAGGGCTTCGGTAGGAATATTGGCGATCAGGATGATCAATAATACCGAGGCCACGGCAACTATGCCCACGAATTTATCCTTTATTTGGTAATTGGTCAGGATCCCGAACGTAAAGAGGCCTAAAAGCGGCCCGTAGGTATAGGTGGCTACCGTAAGGAGTCCGTCTATCACGTTCTTATCCAGGACATGTTTAAAGATAATGATAACAATAATGAGCAGGAGGCTCATCCCGATATGTGTCTTTTTTCGGATGGATCTTTGTGTGGCCTCGGGCATTTTTTGGATATTGAGGAAATCTATACAGAAGGATGTGGTAAGGGCGGTAAGGGCACTATCCGCACTGCTATAGGCCGCTGCGATCAGCCCGAGTATAAAAGTAGCGGCTATTATAGTACCCAGCCCGCTATTAATGGCAATTTCGGGAAAGAGCAGATCCGTTTTGGGACTGCCCTCCATCAGGGGGATTGCAATTTGGAACCTATCGGCATAAATAAATAAAAGGGCGCCCAACAATAAAAAGGCAAAATTGACCACTATGAGCACCAGACTGAACGAGACGACGTTCTTCTGGGCATCCTTTAAATTTTTGCAGGTCAGGTTTTTTTGCATCATATCCTGATCGAGCCCGGTCATACAGATCGCGATAAACATCCCCCCGATAAAGGATTTTATAAAATGGGCCTTATCATGGAAACTATCGATAAAGAATATTTTATTGTATTCTTTTAATTCCTCCGAGGCAAGAAAATCACTGAAAGTCCAACCTAGTTCCTGATTGATATAATAAATAGAGAGTCCAACGGAACATAGCATAAATAAGGTCTGGAGGGTGTCCGTCCAAACAATGGTCTTTATTCCCCCCCTAAAGGTATATACCCAGATCAAGAGTATGGAGAGGGCAACGGTAAGTTCGAACGGTACGTTCCAGGCGTCGAACACAAATTGTTGGAGCACTATGGCCACAAGGAAAAGTCTAAAGGAAGCGCCCAGGACCCTGGATATAAAAAAGAAAAGTGCGCCGGTCCTATAACTGACCGTCCCGAACCTGCCATCGAGATATTCATATATGGAGGTAACGTTCAATCTATAGTATATGGGCAACAATACATAGGCGATAACGAGATACCCGGCGAGGTATCCGAATACCACCTGCATATAACTGAACTCGGAACTCGCTACCCAGCCCGGTACAGAAATAAAGGTGACACCGGAAAGGGATGCCCCGATCATACCAAAGGCTACCAAATACCAAGGGGATTGCTTCCCTGCCTTAAAAAAATCGGTGTTGGAATCGTTTTTTCCGGTAAAATAGGAAATGGACAAAAGTATTAGAAAATAGCAGCCGATAAGGATCAGGATAAAGGTTGGTGTCATAATTGGAAATTAGGTCGGCAAAGTACAAAAAACTAATATATAAAAACAGTATGCCCAGGTTGGCGAAAGTAGGGTCCGTGGGCATTTAGTTTTTCTTTTTAACGGTTTAAACGTAATATTTAGGCTCATTTTAGAGGAGTATATTTTTAAATTGTAATTTTGCCGATATGGAATTTTCTTCTAAATTATTGGAGAATGCGGTCTATGAGATTTCCCAATTACCGGGGATAGGCAAGCGTACCGCATTAAGATTGGCGCTGCATCTGTTAAAAAGGCCTACGGAGCAGACGGTTAGATTGGCCGACTCCCTGCTAAGCTTAAAAAATAGTATCAAGTTCTGTAGGAACTGTAATAATATTTCGGATGTGGAGCTTTGTGAAATATGTGCAAACCCAAAGCGGGACGGGTCTATAGTTTGTGTAGTAGAGGATATACGGGATGTAATGGCGATTGAGAATACGGGACAATTTAAGGGCCTGTACCATGTTCTGGGAGGGAAGATCTCCCCGATGGAGGGTATAGGGCCACAAGATCTGAGCATTTTTCCTTTGGTAGATAAAGTAAGGCAGGGAAAAATAAAGGAGCTTATTTTTGCGTTAAGTTCTACTATGGAGGGGGATACTACGAACTTTTATATTTTTAAGCAGTTGGAAGGAGTAGCCTTAAAGACCTCTACTATTGCTAGGGGTATTGCCGTAGGGGATGAATTGGAGTATGCGGACGAAGTTACGCTAGGGAGAAGTATATTGAACAGGATTCCATTTGAGGGTTCCCTAAAAACATGAACCATATTAGCGTGAAAAATAAATAAAATTTAAAAATGTGAGATTTTATTTGTTATTTTAACAAAATATTAATCGGATTAAGTGTATTAAACAAGAATATGTCAAGATTTGAACTGAAATTACCGCAGATGGGCGAAAGTGTAGCGGAAGCTACCTTGACCTCATGGCTCAAAGAAGTGGGGGATACCATTGAAATGGACGAAGCTGTTTTTGAGATCGCTACCGATAAGGTGGATTCCGAAGTTCCCAGTGAAGTGGACGGTATTTTGGTAGAAAAATTATTTGATGTGGATGCTATAGTAAAGGTGGGGCAGATCGTAGCGATCATAGAGACGGATAGTGACAGTTCCGAACCGGTAGCCGCAGATTATTCACGACAGCTGGGCGAAGTGTCGCAACGGCATATAGAGGCCGCGGAAGAAACGGTAAACAAGGCTAAGGAAGCAGTAGCCGATGAGGTGGTAATGAACTATAGCGGGGGTGAAAGATTTTACTCCCCCTTGGTCAGGAATATTGCCAGGCAGGAGGGAATTAGCTTGGCGGACCTAGATCGTATCCAGGGGTCGGGAAGCGAGGGCAGGGTGACCAAAAATGATATTCTGGAATATATTGCGGCCGGGAAGTCCCATACGGGGCAGGTCGTGACTAAAACGCCCGTACCGGAAAAAGGGGGTGGGGATAATAAAATCGTGGGGGAAGTGAAGACCGTCCCTGTTCCCGTAAACGAGGATACTGTATCCGAAGGGGAGCGACCGCGGCCCGACAACGGGGACGAATACATTCCGTTGAACCGGATGGGGAAGCTAATAGCCCATCATATGGTGGCCAGTGTTGCCACTTCGGCCCATGTACAGAGCTTTGTAGAAGTAGACGTTACCAATATAGTAAATTGGAGGAGCAGGGTGAAAGAAGGTTTTGAAAAGAGGGAAGGCGGGAAATTGACCTTTACCCCGATTTTTTTGGAGGCCGTGGCCATCGCCCTAAAAAAATTCCCCATGATCAATATATCCTTGGAAGGGGATACCATCATAAAGAAGAAAAATATTAATATTGGTATGGCCGCGGCCCTGCCGGACGGGAATCTGATCGTTCCCGTAATAAAAAATGCCGACCAGTTAAATTTGGTGGGCATGGCCAAGGCCGTAAACGATTTGGCCAAAAGGGCCAGGAGCAATGCGCTAAAGCCCGATGAGGTCATGGACGGCACCTATACCGTAACCAATGTAGGCACCTTTGGCAGTGTGTTCGGGACCCCGATCATCAATCAGCCGCAGGTCGGGATATTGGCATTGGGCGCTATCCGCAAGGAACCTGCCGTGATAGAGACCAAGGAAGGTGATTTTATAGGGATCAGGAGCAAGATGTATTTGTCCCATAGCTATGACCATAGGGTGGTAAACGGAGCTTTGGGCGGTATGTTCGTAAAGGCGGTAGCTGATTATTTGGAAGCTTGGGACGTGAATAGGGAAATTTAACCTTGGGTTTAAGCGGGACCTTTGTAAAAGCTATCTTTGTAAATCAAACTAAAATCATGCAATTAAACCTAACGAGACCAATTTGTTTTTTTGATCTGGAGACGACCGGGACCAATGTAGCCAAGGACAGGATCGTGGAAATAGCCATTTTAAAGGTGTTCCCGAACGGGAACAGGGAAAGTAAGACCTGGCTGGTGAATCCCGAAATGCCAATTCCGGACGAGGTCGTGGCCATTCATGGGATCAGTAACGAAAAGGTAGCGAACGAACCCACTTTTAAGCAGCTCTCGAAAGAAATTTATAAAATGATAAGGGACAGTGACCTTGGGGGGTATAATTCCGATCGTTTTGATATTCCCCTGTTGGCCGAGGAAATGCTCCGGGCGGAAATCGATTTCGATATGAAAAATACGGTTTCCGTAGATGTACAGACCATATTCCATAAAATGGAGAAACGTACTTTGGAGGCGGCCTATAAATTTTATTGCGATAAGGACCTAATCGATGCGCATAGTGCGGAAGCCGATACCCTGGCCACCTATGAGGTGCTGCTATCGCAGTTGGACCGATATCCCGAACTCGAAAATAATATTAAGCGTCTATCGGAATTTACCACCAGGAAACAATCGGTGGATTTTGCCGGGTTTATTGTGATGGACGGGGACGGGGAGGAAGTTTTTTCGTTCGGGAAGCATAAGGGCAAAAAAGTACACGACGTTCTGGAAAAGGAGCCGGGTTATTTTGGGTGGATCCTCAATGCGGATTTCCCCTTGTATACAAAAAAGGTACTGACACAAATAAAACTGAGCAAACTCAACAATAAACTGGGATAGGATCTTGTTTTTACAATCCGTCAGGCGGGTATGACCGTTAAAAAACAATAAATATCTACGGATGAAAATTATTTGTATTGGCCGCAATTATGTGGACCATATTAAGGAGCTGAACAATGAAAGGCCATCGGATCCCGTAATTTTCATTAAACCGGATTCGGCGGTACTGCCAAAGGAGCAGGATTTTTATATCCCTGAATTTACACAGGACCTGCACTATGAGGTAGAGGTCTTGGTGAAGATCAAGAAGGTGGGGAAACATATAGATGTGGATTTTTCACATAGGTATTATGACGAGATCGGATTGGGTATCGATTTTACGGCAAGGGACCTACAGGGCCTATTAAAGGAAAAAGGCCTGCCCTGGGAAAAGGCAAAGGGTTTTGATGGATCTGCGGTCATAGGCACCTGGTTGCCAAAGACCGATCTTACGGATATCAATAATGTTGATTTTCAATTAAAAAAGAACAACGAAGTGGTCCAACAGGGAAATACCGGTCTTATGATCTGGAAGATCGACGAACTGATATCCTATATTTCCCGTTTTTTTACCTTAAAAAAAGGGGATATAATTTTTACCGGTACCCCTGCAGGTGTTGGCAGGGTAGTTGCAAATGATTATCTTGCGGGTAGCTTGGGGAACAAGGAAATGTTCTCCTTAAATATAAGATAAATGATATATAATCTAGATAAGATACAGGAAATGGCGGATGGCGATGAAGATTTCATTGTATCCGTAGTTACTGTTTTTTTGGAGGAAGTACCTACCGACCTAAATGAGTTGGAAAGGGCGTTGGAACATAAGGACTATGATGCCGTCTATAAACTGGCCCATAAGATCAAGCCCAATGTGGACCTGTTGGGCATGGAACCGGCCCGTGCCGTGGCCTTGCAGATAGAGACGTTTGGGAGGAAAGGGGAAAATAGGGAGGAAATAGAGCGATTGGTCCCCTTGCTTAAAAAAGATATCCATCAAGTGATTTCCGAATTAAAAAATGATTTTAAACTTTAATGTTTGCAGAGATCATTACCATTGGCGATGAGATTCTCATTGGCCAGATCTTGGATACGAATTCGGCATTTATAGCCCAGGAATTAAATGAGATCGGGGTCTCCGTGTATCAGATCAGTTCTGTCCAGGACGAGAGGGCCCATATC
>DATGQM010000029.1:0-4416 GCA_035304205.1 Arenibacter sp.
GAAAAATCCGTAGGTATGAGAATCTTTTGCATATGCTTCAATTTTAAGGGTCATTATACGGACGGTACCTCTAAAATAAGCGATTAATGGTCCGGATGCTAAAAAAATATCTTAAATTTATTAAACTAATCCATATGATAACGGACTAGGGGGTAACCAATTTATATGGTTAGAAAGATTATAGAATCATGATTTTTCATGGAAAATTCAAATAATCAACACCATATTAAGGCCCCCTTATCCCATAAGGCTGTTGCAGTCAATTTATAAAAACTATTAGGTGAAATTTATCGACTATTATAAAATTCTCGGATTGGATAAAAATGCGGGACAGGACGAGATCAAAAAGGCCTATCGGAAACTGGCCCGAAAATACCATCCGGATATCAACCCCAAGGATAAGGAGGCTGAACATAAATTCAAGGAAGTCAACGAGGCCAATGAGGTATTGAGCGATTCCGAAAAGCGAAAAAAATACGATAAATACGGGAAGGATTGGCAACATGCCGAGGAATTTGAAAAGGCGCAACAAGCAGGTCGGTCTTCATCGGGCCGGCAGGGGCAATCGCACGCACCGAATTTTGAGGGAAATGATTTCTCCGACTTTTTCGAATCGATGTTCGGTGGGGGCGGTGATTTTCGCAGCAGCCGGAACGTAAGGTTCAGGGGGCAGGATTATAATGCCGAATTAAAATTAGCTATCCGCGACGTATATAAAACCCATAAACAGACCCTTACCGTAAACGGCAAAAACATTCGGATAACCGTCCCTGCGGGAGTGGAGAACGGACAGACCATTAAAATAAAGGGGCATGGAGGGCCGGGGCAACAGGGAGGGCCCAATGGCGACCTCTATATTACCTTTTCCATTGTAAACGATACGCCCTTTAAGCGAGATGGGCATCAACTGTACGTTACGGCGGATCTGGATCTATATACGGCCCTATTGGGAGGTGGACTTACGTTGGACACTTTCGACGGACAGGTAAAACTGATCATTAAACCCGAAACACAGAACGGAACCATGGTCAAGTTAAAGGGAAAGGGCTTTCCCATTTATAAGAAGGAAGGGGCCTATGGTGATCTCTTCGTCACTTATAACCTAAAGACCCCTACCAGTTTATCGGCCAAGGAAATTGCTCTTTTCAAGGAATTGGCAGCATTACGAAAATAAGATCATAACTATGAAGCAGGACAAATATATAGCCATAGCTGATTTTTGCGACTCCCATAAGATAACGTCCCAATTTGTCATGCAACTATATGATCTGGGCCTCGTGGAAGTTGTATATAGGGAGGACCTGCATTATTTGCCCCTAAAACAATTGCCCAAGGCCGAAAGGATAGTAAGGCTCTATCTGGATCTGGATATAAATCTGGAGGGCATCGAGGTCATCACCCAATTATTAGATCGTATACAAGGTATGCAGACCGAACTCGTTTCCTTACGGAACAAATTGAGGCGTTATGAATGATGGTCCTCTAGGGATTGCATCGCCAAGGCAGCAGGCCCCAATATAGAACTTGCCGCTGTGGATATTGCTACTTTGATCTTTCCCCTATAGGCAATAAAAAGATTTTTTTCCATACTTTCCATCGTGGGCTTTAGCAATAATTTCCCCGCTTTTCCAAGTCCCCCTGCCAAAATATAGGCTTCGGGATCGAGGTGTGCGGCCGTATCCGCCAATTTACGTCCCAGGACCTTCCCTGTTAATTGAAATGCCTTTAATGCTATTGCATCACCGGCGTTGGCCGCTTCGGATATCATTTCCCCCGTCAGGGCTTCAAAACTGAGTCGCCTTAAAGGGGAATCCTCCTTCATTTCCGAAATAAGTTCAAAAACCGTTCGTTTTAATCCGGTGACCGAGGCGTAGTTCTCCAAACAGCCCCTTAGTCCGCAATTACATTTTCTACCATAGGGGTCCACGTTAACATGGCCTAGTTCGCCTGCCATTCCGTTGTGTCCTGTAAATAATCGGCCATCGATGATAATTCCGCTTCCAAGACCGGTCCCCAGGGTAAGTACCACAAAATTTTGCATGCCCTTTGCCATTCCAAAGACCAGTTCGCCCATGGCCGCGGCATTGGCATCATTGGCGATCGTGGTGGGTAGGCCGCAGATGTCGGTTATGGATTTTTGGAGCGGTACCCTGGGGCCCCAATTAAAATTAGGGGCATCTTCCATCTGCCCGGTATGTATGTTGGAATTGGGAGCCCCAATTCCTACTGCCATGATCTCACATGTACTCCCATCCATCCCCAACAATAGGTCCAGCTCCTTTTTTAATTTGGAGATAAAATCCGCATAGGATCCCTTAGATCCCGTACTGAAAACCTTGGTCCCCATAATATTCCCGTTCCTATCTACCAATCCCAATTTGGTATACGTACCCCCAATATCAATCCCCAATACCATTTTTTCCATTTCCATAAATCCGTATTTTAAAATTTAATCCCTAAAAGGGAAGAAGGTACAAATAAATATAAAATCTGGTCGAAATACCATAATTGTTGTCAACAAAAACATGACCGTTCCCGGTATTTGCCCGTAACTGTTCACCTCCTCCTGAAATCCCCTGGTTCTACCCTAACCGCTTCGTAGCTGAAGCTATGAAGCGTAAGGGACCTAAAGGGAAACAAGGGGATTTTGATTAAAGTGTGAGCAGTTACCTTTGCTTTGAATTTAATTAAAACTATTGGGATTTAAACGGTATAGGATATAGTTCCCCTACTTGGATACACTTCAAAGGCTTCCAGATCAATGTTGAAATTTTTCCTATAGGCCTTTGAACTCTCTTTAATGAAATGTTCCACCATATCCCCATGTACGATATTCAGGATACAACCGCCAAAGCCCCCACCGATCTGTCTAGCGCCCAGGACTTCTTTAAATTTTTTGGAAAAATCTACCAGAAAATCGGATTCGGCACAACTTACTTCATATAAACTACTAATTCCTTCGTGTGCTTCATATAGCAGTTGTCCAAAGAATTCCATATTATTATCCTGCAGTGCCTTCGCAGCTGCCAAGACCCGTTCGTTTTCACTTACTATAAAGGAACATCTATTAAAAATGGTCGGGGACATATCGGCCTTACAATCCTCCAAAACGGACCTACTGACCTCCCTTAAAGATTTGATTACAGGATATTTATTTTGAATTACCTGTACCCCTACTCCACATTCCCGCCTACGGGTATTGTATTCACTGGATGCCAGATTGTGGGATACCTTGGTATTTAGCAATACCATCCGGTACGGTGCAATATTGAAAGGAATCTGGGTATGGTCCACCGACTTGCAATCGAGCAATATAACGTGCCCTTCCCGACTCATTACGGAAGCGAATTGATCCATGATACCGCATTGGGTACCCACGAACGTATGTTCCGCCCGTTGGGAAAGCTGTACCATATCCATTTTGGAAAGCCCCAGGTCGAATAGTTCATTTAGTCCATATGCCAATCCGCATTCCAGGGCCGCAGAAGAACTTAGACCGGATCCGATGGGCAACCTGCTTTCAATGACACAATCAAATCCGGACACCATATCTGTCATGGGCAGGATTTCGTTCAAGACCCCGAGAATATAATTTTCCCATTCTACCGTACTCTTAACGATACGGTCCAGATCCAAGGTAAAACCCTGATCATATCCCCTGCTATAGAGGTTACATTGCTTGGCAGTCCCGTTTTTTTGGAATTTGAAGATTATTTTCCTTTCGATCGCAGTGGGCAGAACATAACCCAGGTTATAATCCGTATGCTCCCCTATGAGATTGATCCTTCCAGGGGATTCCACTAATAGTTGTGGTACAAAATTCTCTAAAAACCGCATCAAAAACAATATTAAATAGCGGTAAAAATAATACTATTTTTTATAATAAATGTAATAATTACGTTTATATAAACAGATATGTTGTGTTGAAAGTTGAATGTTGAAAAGTTGAATGTTTTCCAAATCGTCAAATCATCAAATCATCAAATCATCAAATTGTCACATTGATACATTAGCACATTGAAAGTTATGGAGTTACCAAGTTATGTTGTTATGGGGTATAACCTATTTTCAAATCTACAAATCATCAAATTGTTACATTGGTACATTGACCCATTGTTACATTAACCAATTTCCAAATCATCAAATCGTCAAATCAACAAATTGTTATATTGTTACATTGACTAATTGCTACATTAATCAGCAGAGATCATATCAACCGTTGCCACTGTCCTAAAACCCAAGTGTTCCAAGGCCGAATCCAAACTGGTGGCCATCCGGGAAGATATCCTATAACTGGCACAATAAGAATCGCTACAGAGAAAGGAGCCCCCTTTCATCACCTTTTCCTGGGCATAGGGCATGTTTGGGTTGTAGTGAACGGCGGCACCTTTTGGATTAACGACTACCGTATCCGAC
>DATGQM010000030.1:0-3346 GCA_035304205.1 Arenibacter sp.
AAAAAACAGACGGAGAACTGAATATCGATTACGGCCATTATGAACTGCCAAAAATTGCGACCGATACTATAATTTATTAGGCATTCAAGGTTTAAGAAAAGTCGGCAGCAGGAAGTTGCAGGGCCTCCCCCTAACCCCCTCCCAAGGAAGGGGGATAAATTTAGCCCTAATTATTATTTGACCACAAAACCAGCTCTTCCCCCTACTCATGACGAGCGGGATACTGAAATAAGTTCAGCACAAGCTGCTCGCAAAAGTGTTGATATATTCAAGACTAAAATATTGCGCTTAGCGGTCGGCGGTAAGCGGTCGGCAGATGCATATTGCCTACAGCATAAAACCTAGCGCCTATAAAAAAGTAAAGCCCAAGTGGATACTTGGGCTTTACGTTTGGCTAATTCAGATAGATCATTAAAAAACAAAAAATCTATATCAATATAGACTTATAAAAGCAATAAATGTTACAGATAATTTATCAAAAAAATGAATTTTGAATATAAAATTCGCAGTAAAATCATATTAACCATATAAAAATTATCAATATTGTTAAATAAATAACAATATATCATTATTAACTCCGGATTTTCACAATTTAAATTTAATTCGGTTCTTTGACGGATTTCATTTTTATCAAAATTGTCATAATATGTTTACAAAACGACCTGCAAAAATCCTTTTTGCATTTTTGCTGCTAGGCTGCATTACCACCACCCAAGCCCAGCTCTTTGGAAAGAAAAGAAAAAAAACCGAACAAGCGGACAAGGGAGAGAAACCAAAGAAAGGGGAAATCGAATCCTATGAAAAGGTAATTACCAAGGATGCCAAAACTGACAAAGGGCTTTTTGATGTCCACAAGGTGGAGGGGAAATATTATTATGAGATCCCGGACAGTTTGTTTAATAAGGAGATGCTGATGGTGAGCCGAATTTCCAAAACGGCCAGCGGTATTGGTTTTGGGGGCGGAAAGATAAATACCAAGGTACTCAGATGGGAGAAAAGGGAGAAAAAGGTGTTGCTGCGCGTTGTAAGTCACGATGTAGTTGCCCTGGATTCCCTTCCCGTATATGAGGCCGTTGCAAACTCCAATTTTGAACCGGTATTATACGCTTTTGACATTAAGGCCTTTAATAGGGATAGCATCAACAAGGCGACGGTAATCCAGGTAAACGAACTTTTTGAAAAGGACGTAAACGCCCTGGGCATGCCCGAAGCCTATAGAAAAGAATATAAGGTTTCCCGTTTGGACGAACCCAGAAGCTACATAGAATCCTTAAAAAGCTACCCATTAAATATTGAGGCAAGACACGTAAAGACCTATATGGCCACCAACCCACCTTCCAATGGTAGTTTGGGATCCATTTCTATCGAAATAAACAATTCCATGGTATTATTGCCCGAAGAACCTATGAAACGAAGGCATTTTGATAGTCGCGTCGGTTGGTTTACCAGTAGTCAGATAGATTATGGGCTGGAGGTCCAGGAAAGCAAGACCGTCCAATTTTTGGATCGATGGAGATTGGAAGTGAGGGAAGAGGATATGGAAAAATTTAAGAACGGGGTATTGGTAGAACCCAAAAAACCGATCGTATATTATGTAGATAGGGCAACCCCTAAAAATTGGGTTCCCTATATAAAACAAGGTATCGAAGATTGGCAAGTGGCATTTGAGGCCGCAGGTTTTAAAAATGCGATCCTGGCCAAGGATCCCCCCTCTCCCGAAGAAGATCCCGAATGGTCCCCTGAGGATGTACGGTATTCGGTAGTGCGCTATCTGGCGTCCCCGATCCCCAATGCAAACGGACCCCATGTTAGCGACCCCAGGACGGGAGAGATATTGGAGTCGGACATCAATTGGTACCACAATGTAATGTGGTTGTTAAGGAATTGGTACTTTGTACAGACCGCTGCCATCAATCCGGATGCCAGGGGCGTAGCCTTTAAGGAAGAGGTCATGGGCCGGTTGATACGTTTTGTGTCGGCCCATGAGGTAGGACATACCTTGGGATTGCCCCATAATATGGGGAGCAGTGTGGCCTATCCGGTAGACTCCCTACGATCGGCCACTTTTACCAACAAATTTGGTACTGCACCGTCTATAATGGACTATGCCCGATTTAATTATATCGCCCAGCCCGGGGATGAGGGGGTGGCCCTGATGCCCGATATAGGTATATATGACAAATACGCCATTAATTGGGGATACCGTCCCATATTGGATAAATCGGAAACTGGGGAAAAGGAAATATTGGACAAGTGGATCCTTGAGCATGCGGGGAATCCCCTATACCGTTTTGGTCATCAACAGCTAGGTGATGTGGTAGACCCGAGTTCCCAGACCGAGGATCTGGGCGACGATGCCATTAAGGCCAGTGCCTACGGGATAAAAAATCTTAAGCTTATCACCCCAAAGCTTATCGAATGGACCGCAGAAAACGGTAAGGATTATAAGGACCTGAACACGATGTACCTCCAAGTACTTGGCCAATTTAACCGTTATATGGGACATGTCAGCAATAATATTGGCGGGGTGTACGAACACCAAAAGACCTACGACCAAGAAGGCGCGGTATATACTCCCGTAAGTAAGGAACATCAAAAAAATTGTCTGTTGTTTTTACAGGAACAATTGTTCCGTACACCGGAATGGCTTATCGATCAGAACATATTCGATAAAATAGAATATTCCGGGGCGGTAGAGCGCATAAGGAGCACCCAGGTAAGGACGTTGGACAATATACTAAGTTTGGGAAAATTAGCGCGCTTAATCGAAAACGAAGCGGCCAATGGCATAGAGGCCTATACGATCTTGAGCATGATGGACGACTTACGGAAAGGAATCTGGTCCGAATTGGAAAAAGGCCATAAAATAGACACTTACCGAAGAAATCTTCAAAAAGCACATATAGAACGACTGGCCTATCTGATGACGGCGGAGAGTGAGACTAAAAAATCCGATTTTGGAGGTTATCGAAAATCTACAGCGGTCAATACCGTACAATCCGACATCCGATCTATTGCCAGGGCAGAACTGGCCATCCTGAAAAAGGATATTTCCAAGGGAGTGGTCAAAATTTCGGACCCAATGAGCAAATACCATTTACAGGATGTCATAATGAGGATCAATCTTATCCTAGACCCCAAATAAGGCCTTAAGAGCAAATATAAAGCAATATAAAGTCATTGGTAATATGCGATGCCATCCTTAAACAGTATAAAAATCGGAAGACATCCCGATAATAAGAAAGAATAGGATTACAGGATAATTTTAGGGATTCTTACAATTGTTGAACTACGATTATTGAGCTTTCACCACGAAAATCATCACGTTCACAACATTATTGAAGGC
>DATGQM010000031.1:0-4077 GCA_035304205.1 Arenibacter sp.
GAAATGGAAGCCCGGAAAAATGAGAAATTATTGGACGAGTTAAAAAGGCTGGCCGAAAAAATTAATAAGGAAGAGCTGGGAAAGCAATTGGAGGAACTGGGAAAGAAACAGAAAAACAGTCAGCGCAACCTGGAACAATTATTGGAACTTACCAAGCGGTATTACATTCAGGAAAAGGCCGATCAATTAGCCTTTAAATTGGAGAATTTAGGGAAGGAGCAGGAGGAATTGTCCAAATCGCCCCTCGAAGAAGAAACCTCCCAAAGGGAACAAGAAATATTAAATCGGAAATTTCTTGAAATTTCCAAGGAGCTGGAAGAATTTCAAAAGGACAATCTCGGCTTAAAAAAGCCAATGGACCTATCCATAGACAAGGAAAAGGAAGATCGTATCAAAGAAGACCAGGAAAAGGCCAGAGAAGCGATCAACAACCATCAAGAGGCCAAGGAAGATCCCGCCAAGACGGAAGAGCAGCAAAAATCCGCAGATCTTGCCAAAACGAAACAGCGATCGGCAGCACGCCAGATCAAGGAAATGGGGCAAGAACTTGGAGCTTCCGCAGCCAGTAGCGAGAGTTCCTCCGTTGCCGAGAATGCGGCAGTTTTACGGCAGTTATTGGACAATCTGCTCACCTTCTCCTTTAAACAGGAAACCCTCTATTATAATCTAAGGGAGGTGAATATAGATGTTACCCTCAATGGCAATATCGTTAAGGCGCAACAGGAGTTAAGGGAACTGTTCACCCATATAGACGATGGCCTCTTTGCCCTCTCCCTACGGCAGGCCGAACTTTCGGAACTGGTGAACGAACAAGTAACGGAAGTGTACTACAATGTGGACAAGACCTTGGAAAGTTTGGCCGAGACCCAATATTATCAAGGAGCATCCTACCAAAAATATACATTGACCGCAGCAAATTCCCTGGCCGATTTTCTGGCCCAGACCTTGGATAATATGCAACAACAAATGCAGATGGGATCCGGACAGGGCAAGGGGCAAGATTTTCAGTTACCCGATATTATTCTGGGACAAAAACAACTTCAGGAAAAAATGGAGCAACAAGGACAAGGGAGTCCGAAAAACGGAAAAAATGGTGAACAGGGAAAACAGGGAGAGCAGGGCAAGGGCAATCCCGGAGAGGAGGGGAAACCTAAACCGGGCAAAAATGGTAAAGGAGGAAATGGTGAAAACGGAACCGGATCGGAATACGGCAAGGGCCCCAATGAAGCAGAGCTCGAAGAAATCTATGACATCTATAAGGAACAACAAGAACTCCGGGAACAATTGGAGCAACAATTGCAAAATCTGATCGACCGGGATGAGCGTAAGTTGGGGGAAAAACTTATTAGGCAGATGGAAGATTTTCAAAACGAATTGTTGGAAAATGGAATCACCAAGGAGACCATGGACCAGATGAAAAATATAAATTACGAATTGATAAAGCTGGAAAATGCGGCTATGGAACAAGGGGAAAAAGAGGAAAGAAAGAGCACAACAGCCATTGATCGATTTCAGAATCCGATCTTGACCGTTCCCGAGGTGTTCCGGAATAATAGGAGCGAAGTGGAAATTTTAAATAGACAAGCCTTACCTTTGCAGCAAAATTTCAAAAATAAGGTCAAGGAATATTTTAAAAACGATGATTGATTTCCATTATTTAACGGACACCCAGATCGAGGATCAAACCCAATATGCCGATTGGATAAATAGGATAATTAGTTCTGAAGACAGCAGTATCGGCCAATTGGATTTTATCTTTTGCAACGATGCGTATCTATTAAAGATCAACCAGAATTATTTGGAGCACGACACCTATACGGATATAATAACATTTCCGTACAGTGAAGGGGAAATTATATCGGGAGATATTTTTATATCCGTAGAAAGGGTTGCGGAGAACGCCGATACCTATGGAGTCGAATTTATCACCGAACTCCAAAGAGTAATAGCCCATGGCTTATTACATCTGTTAGGATATGGCGACAAAAACGACGAAGAGGTCGAAATAATGAGGGCCAAGGAAAACGAAAAAATAAAATTGTTCCACGTGGAACATTAGAAGTCTATGTTTGATATTGAATATGATGTAATAGTAGTAGGAGCAGGCCACGCCGGTTCCGAAGCCGCAGCGGCGGCAGCCAATCTGGGTTCTAAGACCTTATTGGTCACCATGAATCTACAGACTATTGGACAAATGTCCTGCAACCCCGCCATGGGCGGGATCGCCAAGGGGCAGATCGTCCGGGAAATAGATGCACTGGGAGGCTACAGTGGAATTATTACAGACAAAAGTGCCATACAGTTTAAGATGCTGAACAAAAGCAAAGGTCCGGCCATGTGGAGCCCACGGGCACAAAACGACAGAATGCGATTTGCCGAGGAATGGCGTATCGCATTGGAAAATACTCCCAATGTGGATTTCTACCAAGAAATGGTATCCGGACTCTTAATTGAAGGAGGGAAGGTAGTGGGCATAAAAACCTCTTTGGGAATAGAAATAAGATCCAAAGCAGTTGTCCTCACCAATGGAACTTTTTTAAACGGCTTGATACATATAGGGGATAAACAGTTTGGAGGTGGTAGGGCAGGAGAGAAAGCAGCAACAGGCATCACCGAACAATTGGTGTCCCTTGGTTTTGAAAGCGGAAGAATGAAAACTGGGACGCCCCCAAGGGTAGATGGGAGATCACTTGACTATTCCGTAATGATTCCGCAACCCGGCGATGCGGTACCGGATAAATTTTCCTATCTCGACACAAAGGCACTATCCGCACAACGGGATTGCCATATGTCGCATACTAGTTCTCTGGTACACGATCTACTTCGAGAGGGTTTTGACCGTTCCCCAATGTTCAATGGTCGCATTAAAAGTATAGGGCCAAGATATTGCCCTTCCATAGAGGACAAAATAAATAGATTCGCGGACAAGGACAGCCACCAGCTCTTTGTGGAGCCAGAAGGCTGGAATACCGTAGAAGTCTATGTAAACGGTTTCTCGACTTCCCTGCCGGAGGAAGTTCAATTTAAGGCCCTTCGCTCGGTAAAGGGTTTTGAAAAGGTTAAATTTTTTAGGCCGGGATATGCCATAGAATATGACTATTTCCCGCCTACCCAATTAAAACATACCCTAGAAACAAAATTGATGCCCAACCTCTATTTTGCCGGTCAGATAAATGGTACCACAGGCTATGAGGAAGCAGCATCCCAAGGTTTGATGGCCGGAATAAATGCCCACCTAAAAATTAATGAAAAAGATCCTTTCGTTCTAAAGAGGGACGAGGCCTATATCGGGGTACTTATAGACGACCTTATTACAAAAGGGACCGAAGAACCCTATCGTATGTTTACATCCAGGGCAGAATATAGGACCTTGTTAAGACAGGATAATGCGGATTTAAGATTGACACCCAAAAGCTTTGAAATCGGATTGGCCACAAAAGAACGATTGAAAAGAATGGAGGAAAAGGAAAAAAAATCGAACGCCTTTATAAACTTTTTTAAAGAGACCAGCTTTTTGGTAGATGAAATAAATCCGATCCTGGAAAGCTTGGATTCCGCATTGGTAAAACAATCCGATAAAATTTTCAAGGTATTCTCCAGGCCCAATGTTAGAATGGAGCATATGTTAAAGCTTTCAGTGGTGGCCGACTTCGTAAACGAAAACAATTTGAACAACGAGGTATTGGAACAGACAGAGATCCAAGTAAAATATGCCGGGTATATAGAAAAGGAAAAAAACAATGCAGACAAGTTACAACGGTTGGAGAACATAAAGATCCCTGAGGATTTCGACTATAGCAAAATCAAGTCCCTCTCCTTTGAAGCCCGAGAAAAATTTAAAAAAATTCGCCCTGCAACAATATCCCAGGCATCACGAATAAGCGGGGTAACACCTAGCGATATTAGTGTGCTATTAGTATATATGGGCAGGTGAGCATATAGTAAAACACAATTGTTCCACGTGGAACAATTGCAAGCCATTTAAAAAATATTTAATTACAACCAGTTGATTATCAACTACTTGATTCTAAGGATAATTTGCAGAAGTCGTGCAAAACACTTATAATCAAAAGGTTA
>DATGQM010000032.1:0-9903 GCA_035304205.1 Arenibacter sp.
AGAGGAACATAACATTGCCAAAGGCAAAGCCTGCGATGCCCACCTTATAGATCAGGCTCCTATCCTTTCCATTGGTACGCGCATCCAGATCCTTTAGGGAAATATAAGGTTCATAGCCGATCCGGGCCAATAATGTCACCAATTCCTTTAAGTTCGTCTTTTCGGAATTATAGGTTATCCTTACGGTTTTTTTTGGAAAATCTACTTGCGAACCGTTAATGGCAGGGTTTAGCCGGTTCAGGTTTTCCAATATCCAGATACAGGAACTACAGTGAATATGGGGTATCTGGAGGTTGATGATCTGAAGACCGTTATCGTTGAATTCGACCAGTTTTTCAATAATTTTTTCGGAGGCCAGATAATCATACTTTCCTGCGATTTCTTTGGGAGTGGCCCCTGCGGCAGACTGTAAGCTGTAATAGTCGGACAGATCGTTGTTGGAAAAAATCTCGTAGACCGTTTTACAACCGCTGCAACAAAAGCTTTTTTCATCATAGTTAATGGTAGTTTTTCCACATACATCGCCACAATGGTAACAAGTTGCCGTATACATAGTTCATATTTGCTAATACCCGGCCGCAAAGATGATCAGTTTTGATTTGCGGAAACATGACGAACGTCAGTTTTAACTTAATTTATTATTTGTAATTTTGGCCGTTCAGGTAAATCTCTTTCTTTATGAGCAGATGTGAAAATTGTATTATCCGCCAGTTCAATTCTTTACGGGCAATGAGCAAGGAAGAGCTAAAAAGGGTATCCGATACCAAGACGACCAAGATCCTGAAGAAAGGGGAATCCATTTTTGGGGAGGGAGAAAAATTAAACGGGGTCTTCTGTGTGCGGGAAGGGGTTTCCAAACTGTCCAAATTAAGTCCCAACGGGAAGGATCAAATTATAAAATTGGCTTCCAAGGGTTCTGTTCTGGGGCAGCGTTCCGTTATAGCCGAGGAAATATCCAATCTTAGCGCAACCGCCGTAAACGATATGGAAGTCTGTTTTATACCCAAGGATTCTATTGTAGGAGCCCTAAACAGCAATCCGAATTTTGCCGTTGAGGTATTAAGGCATATGGCGCACGATTTAAAGGAGGCCGACGATGTTATAGTAAATATGTCCCAAAAAACGGTAAAGCAAAGGGTAGCCGAAGCCTTTATTTATTTGCAGGACAATTTTGGGGTAGATGATGACGGGTTCCTAAAACTTACTTTGTCCAGGGAAGATATCGCCAATGTGGTGGGCACCGCCACCGAATCCGCAATCCGGATTATCTCGGAATTTAAAAAGTTGGGATTGATCAAAACTTCCGGAAAAAAAATAGGTATCGCCAATTCCAAAAAGTTGGATGAAATAGTTTCAGGACTGTAAGTGGGTTAAAGGTTGAAAGTTGCCCGATCCATAGTGCCTTCTGCCTACTAAAAATGATAAAACGCATTTTCGATGTGATCGATCCTATAGCCCTCTGTTTCCTTGAGGACGGTAATGATATCGAAACGTACCTCAATATCCAGATTCCTGGAAATAACATAATGGTTTGCGGCCCTTACCAAAAGTTTGATCTTCTTTTCGGTAATGATCTCCGCTATATTTTGCCAATGGTCCGAACTCCGGGATTTCACTTCTACAATGGCCAGAACATCCCGTTTTTGGGCAATGATATCTATTTCCGCCTTTATATACCTGTAGTTCCTGGAGACAATGCGATATCCGGCCTTCGCAAGATAATCTACTGCCAATTCCTCTCCCTGCTTTCCAAATTCGTTATGATCTCCCATCCTATCCTACTTATTTATTGTTAAAAAAGCACATCTTGTCGAATAACCCACCCCTTTGTCGTCCAAATTTCAGTTATCCCCGTATTTTGTTATAGCATATTACAAATATACGCGCAAGTATATACTTTCTTGTGCAAAAATTCGTTAAGCATTGATACTTAGGTCCATCCTAAAAAATGGAATTTAGGTATTGTTCATCAAAAACTAAATTTTCATAAAGTTTAATATATTGATTTTTCAATTGTTTGTCATTGGACAATCTAATTATTGACTTTTTTACTCATCGGTTCTTTAACTAATATATTATAATGCGGACAGGAACATGGAATATTTCATAAACTGCAATACTTCATCCTTGGCAATCTATGGCCCTCCACTGGATTCGCCAAGGGCGGCCCACTTATACCGACGGCTCGGGTTAAGCGCCTCCGTACAGACCATAGACCAGGCCACCGGCCAATCGGCAAACGCATTGGTAAACTCGCTTATCGCCGAGGCCCGGAATATGCCTCCCTTGCCCGCCCCTGCCTGGGCCAATTGGAACAATAGCAATTATCCTGCGGACGACGAACAGGGCAATGAAATAAAAAATGCACAGATCGAGGAATGGGGAACTACCTATACCCGCTCCATTTTAAACAACGACCTTAGGGATCGCCTCAGCTTTTTTTGGAGCAATCACTTGGTTACGAAATTGGAAGTCTATAATTGTACGGGCTTTTTGTATGAATATATTAATTGCCTGCAACGCCATGCCATTGGCAACTTTAAGACCATGGTAAGCGAAATAGGGCGCACCAGTGCCATGCTCTATTTCTTGGACGGTGCCTATAGCAATGGGGACAACCCCAATGAAAACTATGCAAGGGAACTGTACGAACTGTTCACTATGGGGGAGGGTATTGGTTACACCGAGGAAGATATCATAGAAACCGCCAAGGCCCTGACCGGATATGTGGAAAGAGGGGAAATAGGCTGCACCAAGGTCCTTTTTGACCCCACCAAATCCAATACCGATGCCAAGACCATTTTTGGCAGAACGGGCAATTGGGACTATGATGATGTAATGGACATCCTTTTTGAAGAAAGGGCCGATGAGATCGGCTATTTTATCTGCAAAAAACTCTATGAATTTTTTGTGCATCCGGATTCTACCGACGATGACAACAATGCCAAAGAAATCATAGACGGGCTATCAGCGACCTTTGTATCCAATAATTTCGAATTGGCGCCGGTTTTGGGCCAACTTTTTAAAAGTCAACATTTCTTTGACGAGGAGGCCATAGGCGTGATCATCAAGAGTCCGTTCGATGTCTTCCTTAACCTGATCAACGAAACCAATTTTGCCTATGATGATTCCATAATCCGGCAGGTAGTGGAAAATTCGAGGCTCCTGGGCCAAGAACTCTTTAATCCGTTCGATGTAAACGGCTGGCAGCGAAACCGCACCTGGATCAATACCCATTTTATGATCGGGAGATGGCTGACCTGCGAATTCATCCTGGAACAATTTTGGGGAAACGATCAGGAACAGTTCCGGGCCTTTGCCGTGGCCGCCGTTGGGCCGGGCAATAGCGGTACCAGCAACCCCAGGACGGTGGTACAGGCCGTGGTCAATAAATTATTGCCCAAGGGCCTGCTTACCGAACAGGATTTTAACAATGCGCTGGATGTTTTTATGATAGGGGATGTTCCTGAAAATTATTATGGATCCGATTTTATACCTGATGGTCAAGGAATTTGGTGGTTAGATCAAAGTCCCGAACCTCCCATACAAATATACCTGTTACTGTTACACTTGGTCAGGCAACCCGAATTCCAACTAAAATAACCACCCATTATGTGCGAAACCCATCCTATTCATCCCTATAAAGGCCATAAGGAAGATGGTCACGACCTTGAACATAAATATTGGAGCAGGCGCTCCTTTTTACAGGCTTTGGGGATAGCCGGGTCGGGTTCCCTTATGTTGGGCAGCAACTTCCTTACCGCAGCGGCACCTTCGCCCCTGACCGCCGCCATAGCGGCGGCAGAAACGGATAATATTCTGTTACTGATTCGCTTGGCGGGGGGGAATGATGGCCTGAGTACCATCATTCCTATTTCCCAGTACGATACTTATGCCAACGCACGCCCCAATATCTACCTTCCGGAAAGTAAGATATTAAGGCTGACCGATGAATTTGGTGTTCCTACCTATATGAAATCCCTGGATCCCATGTGGAAAGAGGGACAATTTAAGGCCGTTCACGGCGTAGGGTACTATAATCAGAACATGTCCCACTTTACGGGCTCCGACATTTTCGAAAATACCGATCTTACTTCTTCCGGTTTTAAACGCCTGAATACGGGGTGGATGGGCAGGCATTTCGAAGAAACCTATCCCGATTATCTGATAGATCCCCCTGATTCCCCGGCCGCGATCCAAATTGGAAGTTACGGAAGCTTGGTATTCCAGGGAGAGGAGACCAACTATGCCTTTGTGACCTCCAACGTGGAACAATTGGAACAGATCGCAATGACCGGGGTCAACTACGATTTGGACGAGGAGCTGTTCAATAACTGCATGTACGGGGATCAGCTTCGATTTCTTAGGGGAACCGCCAATACCACTTATGAATATTCGGGTACGATCCATGAAGCCTACGAACGGGGACAGAACCAGGTAGAATATCAGAAAAACGGTTTCGCCAGACAATTGGCCCTCTTGGCACGACTGATCAAAGGAAATTTGGGCACCAAGGTATATATGATCAGTATGGGTGGATTCGACACCCACGGAAACCAGCCCTTGGTACACGAGCGGCTCATGTCCGACCTCTCCATCGCCGTAAATAATTTTTATGAGGACCTCGCCTTTACCCAACAGGATGAAAAAGTACTGGGCATGACCTTCTCCGAGTTCGGAAGACGGATCTATGAAAACGGATCCAACGGAACGGACCATGGCAAAGCGGCCCCTACCCTCTTCTTCGGATCGGGATTGAACGGCAGTGCCTTCGTGGGCGAGCACCCGGCCCTGGACGACCCCGACGGGCGGGGCAATCTAGAGTTCACCATGGATTTTAGGGACCTCTATGCCACCGTAATGGCAGAGTGGCTCTGCATTCCAGTACCGTTGGTAGAGGAACATATATTCTTTGGCGATAAGACCTATACCCCGGTAAACCTGGGCTTTAATTGTAGCGGCATGGATTTCCCCGACATAGGCTATGACGACGGGAACCCCACGCCCCCATCACCCTTGGATCCAGACGGACAACAGCCTGATCCGGAACTATTAAATGCTATAGTCCACAAACCATTTTACCCGACGGACCAGACCCCGCATATCTATTTAGAAATGCCGTTCAGTGCCCATGTAGACATCCAAATATTCAATATTATGGGGCAATACCTGGGATCGGTATTCAATGAAATGATGCTGGAAGGTTCTAGGGAAATAAATATTAGGGAACGACTTCCCACCTATATGGCATCCGGAAAATATATCTATAGGATCCAGGTGCAGGATAAAAAGCTTAGCAAAGCCATTATGGTAGCTTAAATTTTTCCCCTACTTTACTATGTGTGCAAGCCTTCGTATATCCTGAATACCCTTCAGGGAAGCGAAGGCTTATTTTTTGGGGGATCGGGCCAATTTCCCTGACAAAATCTTTATTTTTGCACCCTAATCAGAAAGCAATGTCTCAAAATCAGCAAAACCCGACAAGATATACCATTACCGCTGCCCTTCCCTATACCAATGGTCCCATTCATATTGGGCATTTGGCGGGGGTCTATGTGCCTGCGGACATCTATGCCCGATATTTAAGGGCCATAGGAAAAGAGGTGCTCTTTGTTTGCGGTAGCGATGAACATGGAGTGGCCATTTCCATGAAAGCGAAAAAAGAAGGGGTTTCGCCCCAAAACATTATCGATAAATACCACGGAATAATCAAACGATCCTTTGAGGATTTCGGAATCACTTTTAACAATTATTCCCGGACCTCGGCCCAAATACACCATCAAACCGCCTCGGATTTCTTTGTGAAATTATATGGGCAGGGCGATTTTATCGAGGAGACCACGGAACAGCTATACGACGAGGAGGCCCAACAGTTTTTAGCGGACCGCTTCGTTATCGGCACCTGTCCCAAATGCGGACATAAGGAAGCCTATGGGGACCAATGTGAAAATTGCGGATCTACCTTGAACGCGACAGACCTCATCGACCCAAAATCCACTATCTCCGGTGTCATCCCGACCCTCAAGGAAACCAAACACTGGTTCTTGCCCTTAGATCGTTATGAGCATTTTTTAAGGGACTGGATCTTGGAAGGCCATAAAAGCGATTGGAAACCCAATGTTTACGGGCAATGCAAATCCTGGATCGATGATGGCCTAAAACCAAGGGCCGTGACCCGTGACCTGGATTGGGGAATTCCCGTTCCGATAGCCGGTGGGGAAGGTAAAGTGCTCTACGTCTGGTTTGATGCGCCGATCGGCTATATTTCCGCTACCAAGGAATGGGCAGCCCGGGAAGGCAAGGATTGGGAACCTTATTGGAAGGCCAAGGATACTAAATTGGTCCACTTTATCGGTAAGGATAATATTGTGTTCCACTGTATAATCTTTCCGAGCATGCTAAAGGCGCACGGGGATTATATTTTACCGGAAAATGTACCCGCCAATGAGTTCCTGAACCTAGAGGGCAATAAACTATCGACCTCCAAAAATTGGGCCGTTTGGCTGCACGAGTATTTGGAGGATTTCCCTAATATGCAGGACGTGCTTAGATATACCCTCACCGCCAATGCCCCGGAAACCAAGGACAACGATTTCACCTGGAAGGATTTCCAGGCCCGGAACAACAATGAACTGGTCGCCATTTTTGGGAATTTCATCAACCGGGTCGTGGTGCTTACGAATAAATATTATTCCGGCCTTGTACCAAGTCCGAACAACTATAACGAAGTAGATAAGCAAACCTTGGCCGAGCTTCAAAAATATCCAAGTATCATTTCCAGCTCCATAGAACGATATCGGTTCCGGGAAGCGGGGCAGGAGGTGATGAACTTGGCCCGACTGGGGAATAAATATTTGGCCGATGAAGAACCTTGGAAAGTGATCAAGGAAGACGGGGAACGGGTAAGGACCATCATGTATGTAGCCCTGCAAATCGCTACCGCCCTCGCCATCCTAAGCGAACCCTTTTTGCCCTTTACCTCCGAGAAACTCAAAAAGATGTTGGGTATGGGCGACATAAAACTAAAGTGGAAGGACGTTGCCCAAAACCCTGAACTGTTAGTAGCGGGACATCAAATAAATGAGGCCGAACTTTTATTCGGTAAAATTGAGGACGATGCCATACAGGCACAATTAAACAAACTGGAAGCCACCAAGAAAGCGAACGAGACCATGAACAGGGAAATTGCCCCACAAAAGGACACCATTACCTTTGATGATTTTTCAAAGTTGGACATGCGTGTAGGAACCATTATAGAAGCGGAAAAAATGCCGAAGGCCAAGAAACTTTTGGTCCTAAAAGTAGATACCGGACTGGATGTTAGAACCATAGTATCCGGAATTGCGGAAAGCTTTTCGCCAGAGGAAATCGTCGGTAAAAAAGTTACGGTACTGGTAAACCTCGCCCCAAGGGCCCTGCGGGGCATAGACAGTGAGGGTATGATCCTGATGACGGAAAACCCCGATGGAAAATTGGTGTTTTTAAACCCGGACGCGGACGGAGTGGACAATGGGGAAACGATCAATTAGGTCTCGACTTCGCTCGACCTACTAATAGGCTACGCTTGATCTACTATTAGGTTATGCTCGGCCCACCAAAAACAGAACACCATAAATAAATAATAGTTACTACCCGAATCTTGATTTCCATGAACCTCATCACCTATATTACCAAGCATACCCAACTTCCTATCAAAGGTATCCGGAACACCGTGGAACTTTTAGATGAGGATTGTACCGTACCATTTATTTCACGTTACCGAAAAGAACGCACGGGGGATTTGGACGAGGTACAGATCGGTGCGATCGTACAATACAAGGCGCAATACGAAGCCTTGGAAAAACGAAAAACGGCCATTGTTAAATCAATCGAGGAACAAGGGGCATTAACTCCAGAATTGGCACAAGTAATATCCAATGCCGAGGACCTCACCAGTTTGGAGGACCTATATCTTCCCTTTAAGAAAAAGCGCAAGACCAAGGCAGAAGCGGCAATAAAAAACGGTTTGGAACCCCTGGCAAAAATAATTTGGGCGCAACGATCCGATGAAATCGGATTTGAGGCCTCAAAATATATTAGTGAGGCAGTGCCCAATGAAGATGAGGCCCTAGAAGGCGCACGGCATATTATTTCGGAATGGATCAACGAAAATGCCGATATCCGAAACCGGATCAGGAAGCAATTGGAAAAATTTGCGTTGATCACCACCAAAGTGGTCAGCAGCCTAAAAAAAGACGAAAAAACACAAAAATTCAGGGATTATTTTGATTGGAGCGAACCGCTGAACAGGTGTCCATCCCATCGGTTATTGGCCATACTACGTGCAGAAAACGAAGGCTTTATCCGAGTAAAGATCGAGATCGATGAGGACAAGGCCCGTAACGAGATCGAACAGAAAATCATAAAATCAAGGAATGCCACTACGCAACATCTGCAACTGGCGATACAGGATGCCTATAAAAGATTATTGTTCCCCTCCCTTTCCAACGAAACCCTTAAAGGGGCAAAAATCAGGGCCGACGAATCGGCCATCCAAGTGTTCTCCAAAAACTTAAAACAATTGTTATTGGGATCGCCATTGGGCGAAAAGCGGATATTGGCCATAGACCCCGGATTTCGATCGGGCTGTAAAGTAGTCTGCCTTAGCGCACAGGGCGAATTGGAGTACAATGAGACCATCTATCCCCATGCCCCCCAAAATGACAGCAAAGGGGCCATGAAAAAAATAAGCTCCCTGGCGGATGCCTATAAAATTCAGGCGATCGCCATTGGGAACGGCACGGCCTCCCGGGAAACGGAACAACTGGTAAAACGGATCCAATTTAAAAACAATATTGAGGTCTTTATCGTAAGTGAAGCGGGAGCTTCGATTTATTCGGCCTCTAAAATTGCCCGGGACGAATTTCCCAATTACGATGTTACCGTAAGGGGGGCAGTCTCTATAGGCAGGCGTTTGGCGGATCCCTTGGCCGAATTGGTGAAAATTGATGCCAAATCGATCGGGGTGGGCCAATACCAGCACGATGTGGATCAATCCCTTTTAAAGCATTCCTTGGACGCTACGGTAGAGAGCTGTGTAAATACAGTAGGGGTAAATATAAACACGGCCAGTATTCCTTTGCTCAGTTACGTATCCGGAATAGGTCCCAAACTCGCCGAAAATATTGTGGCCTATCGGAACGAAAACGGTCCGTTCGAAAATCGTGCCGAAATAAAAAAAGTACCCCGTTTGGGCGCCAAGGCCTTTGAGCAGGGAGCTGCATTTTTACGGATCAGGCAGGCTAAAAATCCATTGGATGATTCTGCGGTACACCCGGAACGTTATGCTTTGGTGCAGAAAATGGTAAAAGACCAAAAGATTCCCCTTTCCGATATCATCGGTAATAAAGAGGTTCTTAAGAAAATCGACCTGCAACAATACTGTTCGGACGATGTGGGACTGCCTACTTTGCAAGATATTATAAAGGAATTGGAGAAGCCGGGATTGGACGTTCGCGCAAAAGCAAAGATATTTACGTTTAATCAAAATATTAGGAACATAACCGATCTTCAAGAAGGACAATTATTGCCGGGCATCGTCAACAATATTACCAATTTTGGATGTTTTGTGGACATAGGGATCAAGGAAAGCGGCTTGATCCATATCTCCAATCTAGCGGATAGCTTTGTGAAGGATGTAAACGAGCATGTAAGCCTGCACCAGCAGATCATCGTAAAAGTGTTGGAAGTGGATATTCCCAGAAAACGCATCCAGTTGGCGTTGCACAAATAATTTGGGGACCTCAACAAATCAATTTTAACAATTTATCTTATTTAGATTGAATTAAAATAAATACTTTTACCCTCTCAATCAGGTTAATAGTGGGCGACAAGAAAAAAAAGGAGAAAAAAAAGGACAAAAAA
>DATGQM010000033.1:0-9408 GCA_035304205.1 Arenibacter sp.
TACAATGAAATCAATTACAATTAAAGGATCAGAAAGAGAAAGCGTAGGCAAGAAAGCATCGAAGGCCTTACGTAATGCTGGAAAGGTACCTTGCGTTATTTACGGAGGGGATAAGCCATTGCACTTTTCAGCGGAAGAACTGTCGTTCAGAGATTTAGTGTACACTCCAAATGCGCATACCGTTGTGGTTGATCTGGAAGGCGGCACAAAGTTTGACGCCGTTTTACAGGACATACAGTTCCATCCTGTCACCGATAAAATCCTTCACGTGGATTTCTATCAACTGTTCAAGGATAGGGAAGTAACCATGGATATTCCCGTTAAATTGTCGGGAAGCTCCCCAGGGGTCCGTAACGGGGGTAGGTTATTGTTTAGAAAAAGAAAACTTAGTATTAAGGCCTTACCGGACAATTTGCCCGATTTCTTTGATATCGATATCTCCAAATTAAGAATTGGCGGCCATATTGCCGTTGATACTTTACTGAAGGATGAATTTACAATTCTACATCCCGATACTACCGTGGTCGTACAGGTTAAAGCGGCACGTAATGCCGTCCTGACCGAAGAGGAAGAGGATGAGGATGCTGCAACTACTGAAACTGCAGAAGAAACCAACGAATAGATCGTTTTAAATTTTTGGTAAAAGCATCTGCCGAAACGCAGATGCTTTTGTATTTTTACCCACTTCAGAAAAGGGTTATGTTCAAATATATAAGATCGCTATTTAAGTCGAACAGAGTACAACTGGACGAGGTTATGAAAAAATACTTAATAGTCGGACTGGGCAATATAGGCGGGGAATACGCCGAAACTAGGCACAATATAGGATTTAAGGTAGTGGATGCCCTGGCCCGGAAAGAGGAGTTTTCCTTTGAGACCGCAAAGTTGGGGGATATAGGGACCTTTAAGGTCAAAGGGAGAAGCGTTTTTTGCCTAAAACCGTCCACCTTTATGAACCGGAGCGGAAAATCGGTAAAATATTGGCTGGAGAAAGAAAATATCCCCATAGAGAATCTTTTGATCATAACCGATGATATCCACCTTGCCTTTGGTACGATTCGTCTAAAAACCAAGGGTAGCGACGGGGGACACAACGGTCTCAAGGATATTCAGGACCATCTGGGGACCACCCAGTATAATAGATTGAGATTTGGGGTAGGTGCCGATTTTGGACAAGGCAGGCAGATAGACTATGTGCTGGGCACCTGGAACGAGGAGGAAAGGAATCTTCTACCCCCCCGTTTTGAACGGACCAATGAGTTGGTGCATTCCTTTGTATTGGCCGGGGTAAACACAACCATGAACCAGTTTAACGGCACCTAATATTTGGGATGCTATTAAGGTTTTAATAAATTTAATTCACCTTGAATTCAGATATGGCATTGGTGGATGAATTCCCTTCCATATCAAGGGTAACGATCCTCCAGTAGTATACCGTATCGGAACTGACACTTACCTTTAGTTCCGATCTGTCCGATGCCAATGTGCCGATCAAGGTAGTGGGCGGGGTTTCCGTAGAGAAATATATATCATAGCTTGCCAGATCGTTATCCACATCCGCTCCTTCCCAATTCAGGAGCACCTCATTGTTGATGTCCTTGGCTATGGTAGTGCCCGTTTTGGGAGCGATCACTTCTGCCGGGAAGGGGGCATAGGTGGTGGTGGCCCCTGCATTGTAAAATAACCAAGTACCGCTCTGGGCCGTTTCCCGTACCTTGGAATTTCTGGAGACTACCAGCCAAGAATAGGGCATTCCCTTTTCGATGGGCAATTTAGCGGAAGTACCCTTTGCCACTATAGTTTGAGTGGTGTTGGCAACTAAATTGGTGGCCCTTAGTTCATAGGATTCCGTATGGTCCGAAACCTCCCATCTGAACTCTACTATTGTGGTGTTGGTTCCACTTACCTCTTGCCCCGTAGTGCATTCCGAATTTTTTAGGGGAAATAACAATTGTGCCGCAATGGGCGGTCTGGGATCGTCCTTTCCCCCGCAGGCGGTCAACACAAGAATAAACAGGAATAGTATTATTGGTCTCATCGTTCTATTTTTTTATTACCCTTATAATGCTGTTCGTGGTCTTCCCCGATAACTTTATCAGATACAGGCCAGAGGGCTGTCCCGAGAAATCTATTGTAAACGTATTATTCAAGGGAATGTATTTTTTTGTGCCGATAAATGTGCCGTTAAAATTAAAAATATCGGCATTTATAGCCTTCTCTTCCTGATCTAGGGAAATATCGACCTCGTTAACAAAAGGGTTCGGTACCGCCAATGGATTACCGAACAGGAATATTTGCTCCTCAAAGATTCCCTGACAGTCCAAGGAGGTGTACACCTTTAACGCATTGGAGCCTTTGCTCAGGTCCAAAGCGACCGTTGGGGAGGAAGTGGTCATAATGTGCCCGTTCAGTTCAATATGGTATTCCATTGCCCCGTTCAAGGTCAAAATAATCTGGTTCTGTTGGGCGTTTATTTGGGAAGCGACCGTTAAGGGGGGCGGTTCGCTTATAACGACCTTAAAGCAGTACGGTTCATAGGTCCTGCCCGCATCCGTTCCCATAATACAGATATCATATATTCCCTGGGGCAGGCTATCCCTAAAAAACAGATCGGTGAAATCGGCAGTGTAATTTAGGCCGGTTCCGGTTACCGTAACTTGGTAATCCATATTTATAGCGGGAACGATGCGAACGGAGCCATTATTAAGGTCGCTACAGGATTCGCTTTTAATTTCTACCTGAAAATTATCTACGGGAAAGAGATACACAGGGCAACCCGTTAGGTCAACAAGGGTCCCCGAGGGGGTATCGGGACATAGGTCGTCCTCGTCAAAGACACCATCCTTGTCCCCATCGATCCTAAAAACGCCTTCCGCACAGATATCCAGGGAAAATGCGTTTATAGATCCCCCATCGGACGGGGACATGTCCCGTACTTCCAAGATCCAATCCCCGAAGGTCGATTCGCCTTTAAAGGCCCCGAGCGATCCCAATGGTTTTACGGTCCCGTTGATGGCGGGCAAGGTGCCACAGATAAAGCTATCCGCATCGTCATCAAAGGTTGCGATAATGTTCCGGTTTCCGCCACAGGAATTGGAGACCAGGACCGCCCTGGTCCCGGAAGGGGAGATCAGTGTTATTTCTAGGTCGGAAAGAAAGGAATGGGTTATGTCCACCTTTACGTTTATATCTCCAATAGGAAGATCGTTCAACAGAAATATTTTAGAGGTAAGGGTAGAGGTACCCATGCTGGATATGTTCAAGGGAAGATCGGTGGCCGCTTCGGCCGTGCATTCCAGATTTAAGGTAGTAAAGCTGTGGTGCGATCCAAAGGTACCCTCTCCGCAAATGCTTTTGGGTTTTACACGCCAATAATAGATGGTCCCTTCCAATAGATTTGTGGCTACGTAATAATTAAGGACGCTATTGGCGGTTTCGATAATATGGGTAAAAGCTGCATCCTCGGCTATCTCTATCTCGAAGGAAGTGTAGGAGGCGTCCGGTTCCCATTCCAATCGGGGGGCAATGCTCACCTCGGCAGCTTCGTTTATCGGCGATTGTAGGACCACCTCGCCAAAGCTATTGTCCAATAGGTTCAAATCGATTACAATGGATTTGGTAAGGGTGGCCGTTGTTGCGGTAATGGTAATGGGATAATTGCCCGGGGTTACTAAATGGGTATTGGAAAAGGTAATGTTTACCACACTATCATTTGCCGTTTCGGATTCAGGGGAAAAAGCTACTTCCAATCCGGCGGGGAAATCCATGGCGGAGAAAGTGGCCTCCTCGGAAAAACCATCAAATGTGCGATAAGTAAAAGGCACTAAAAGGTCCGTTCCCATACAGGTCTCAAATTGCAGTTGGGAAAAATCGAGCATAATTTCCGTTGGGGATATTGTAAAATCGGCATTATTTACCGCTAAAAAAACATTGTCGTGGGCCTTTACCATAATCCGTGCGGCCGGGGTAGCAAAACCGGGGATCTGTACTTCATGGCTCCCATTGTTGGGAACGCCATCCGCCGCTTTTATAAGGAAGGATGCCCCCCCGTTGATAGAGTAATAAATATCTACTTTTTGTGCGTTTACCGGGGCTTGATCGGTATTGGCCACCTCCCATGTTACTTCTTGCCGGGTGCCGGCCTGGTATGTTCCATTAGTGGTCTGGGATGTTACCCGGAACGGTCCCGCCTGATCGGTCACGGTAATTTTCATCACATCCGAGGCTACCTGTCCGCCCCCCAGTCCATTATCCCTTACGGTAAGGGCAAAATCCAGTTCCCTCGCTACTTCCGAGACCGTTTCCCATGTGCTATTGGTATTGGGATGGGTCTGGGCGAGGTTGCCCGTGACTATGCTGCCAAGTCGTGGAAAATATCTCGATGGCGTTAAGGTCGGGCGCATAGATCTGAAGTTGGCCCCGCTTAGATTGGTGGGACCAAAGCTGCTTTGGGTAACGATACCATTATTGATCTGCTCCCAGTTATAGGTCAGAATATTATCCTCGTCCACATCGGTTGCGCTGCCGGTAAGTATAAACGCCGTAGATATTGGGACCGTATAGCCCGTCAAGGGGGTTATTTGGGGAGGGGTATTTATGATGGGGATCGCTTGGGAGCAACTGGTGGTACTTATATATTCCAAAATTTGGAATATACTGTAATAGTGAAAATAATCCTCCCCCTGCAGGGCTACATTTTGGTTGCCGGAGATCCCCGCATATCCCATAATGGTAGAACCGCTCCCCGGCTCTGCCTGTACCAAGGTCCCCTCCGATTCAAAGGACCATGTATGGTTGGCCCCAAATTGATGCCCCAGTTCATGGGAGACAAAATCGATATCGTAATGATCTCCTTGCGGGGTAATGGCGGAAGAATAGGCACTGCCCTTCCGGGCATCTATACAGACCGATGCGACATACCCGGCGTTCCCGCCATCTTGATCTTTGTGAAAGAGATGGCCAACATCGTAATTGGCCGCCCCTATGACCGTATTAAGGGTGTTCTGGGTTTCCGAATTGAGGTTTATGCCGTAGGGATCCGTATTTTTGTTGGTATAGATAATCTGGTCGTTGTTTGCCACCAGTTCCAGACGGATGCCCAGATCGGTCTCGAAAATTTCGTTCACCCTAGTAAGGGTAGCGTTGATACCGGCCAGGGCGTCGGCTACCGTACCTCCGTGGAATTCGGTATATTCCCCCGAAGCCGAGACGGCCAACCTAAACTTTCTCAATACTTGTCCATCTACAAGATTTAAGGCGGATACCCTTTCCCCACTTTGGATCTTTGCCTTGGTCCCGCAGATAAAATCGGAAGGTTCCCCAGAGCGGGACTCCCTATTGTACACCATATAATCATCCGTGCTGGACGATATCCGTTGCATAAAGGTGGCGTTCTTGCCATTGGCATGTACGATCATGCTCTGTATCCCGTTCGGCGACATACTGAAACGTATCCGATCCTTGTCCTTGTCCGTGCTATGGCCGATAAACGACTTTATATCGGGATATTTTTCGGATAACTCCGGGGAAAGTACAGGGGATTCCTGAATAACGAAGGATCTTAGGACGCCGTTTTCATCAGGAAAGTTCACTATTTGTTGTTGCCTTTCGGTACTCCCCCCTTTCAGGGCATTTGTAAAAAGATCTTTATCCAAGGAGAATATTTTGGCATCCTTGATTTTTGATCGGGTCAATTGTTGTTGTGCCTGAAGGGCATTGGGGTCGCCTTTTTTCCAGTAGGTCGTCTGTGCCGCCCCGTAATAGCATAGAAAAAATATGGTTATTGATAAAACAAGACGTAATTTTACAGCCATCAAACGGGTATTAGTACAATTTCAAATATAGGTTTTTTTATTATTCCAATTTGTGATCACGGTTCAAAGCATTTCCAAATACGACAAAGCGCATCCCACAGCCATTACCATCGGCACATTTGATGGGGTTCATGTCGGACACCGCAAAATACTGGAACGCCTTATAAAAAATTCAAGGAGCTTAGGGTTAAAGTCGACCGTACTTACCTTCTTCCCCCATCCCCGGATGGTCCTACAACAGGATGTGTCCATACAGCTACTAAATACCGTGGGGGAGAAAATCCGGATAATGACGGACCTGGGCCTGGATTATTTGATCGTACACCCTTTTACCAAGGAATTCTCCAGGTTATCGGCAACCGAATTCGTGGAAGATGTGTTGTTGGGCGATCTAAGGATGAAAAAAATAATTATAGGGTACGACCATCGTTTTGGAAGGAATAGAAATGCCGATATCAATGATCTGAAGGCATTTGGGAATACGTTGGATTTTGAGGTGGAAGAGATTTCCGCACAAGAGATCGATGATGTTTCCGTAAGTTCCACAAAGATCAGAAAGGCGTTGGAGGAAGGCGATATACGGACCGCGAATGCTTTTCTGGGATATAACTATATGCTAAGCGGAATAATCGTTAAGGGGAAGGGCCTGGGAAAAAAATTGGATTTCCCTACGGCAAACCTGTCCATTCCCGAAACCTATAAACTCATACCCAAGGATGGGGTCTATGTGGTCAGTAGCGTAATTAACGGCAATACCGTGTATGGGATGATGAACATTGGCCTTAACCCCACTTTTGAAGGCAAAATTAGGACCATCGAGACCAATTTCTTCGATTTTGACCAGGATATCTATGGGCAAAATTTGCAGATAGATATTATTGACCGTATCCGGGACGAACATAAGTTTAGTTCCGTAGAGGCCCTTAAAGCACAATTGAGGAAAGATAGGGAAGTATCCCTATCCATAATTTCCAAATAGATGTGGGATCGGTTCCTCTTCAAACAAATAGATAACAGTCCGTTACTTATATTCCGGATATTTTTTGGGATCCTGATCAGTTTGGAGTGTTATGGGGCCATATTCACCGGGTGGGTACGGCGCAATCTTATAGATCCGGAATTCACTTTCACCTTTATAGGGTTCGAATGGCTACGGCCTTTGCCGGGGATGGGCATGTACCTTTATTTTATCGTCATGGGGACCTTGGGGGTCTGCATCGCCCTGGGATATAGGTATCGATTTAGTATCATCGCTTTTACCTCGCTGTGGACGGCCGTTTACCTAATGCAGAAAACGGCCTATAACAACCACTATTATTTGCTGGTGTTGATCTCCGCTATCATGGCCTTTATGCCGGCAAATACGGATTATTCCATGGATGCAAGGAGGGATCCGACCATCCGCAGGAATTTTATGTTCTCGTATGTAAAATGGATCATTGTCCTTCAATTGTTCCTTGTATATACCTACGCCGCAATAGCCAAGATATATGGCGATTGGTTGGATTTTAGCTTTATGGAAATATTGTTCAAGGGCAAATCGGGTTATCCGTTCATTGGAGATCTCCTTCAAGAAATATGGGTGCATAGGGCCATCGGTATCCTGGGCATTCTCTTTGATCTGCTCATAGTTCCGGCACTATTGTGGAAACCCTCCCGTAAGTGGGCCTTTATGGCCGCTATCTTTTTTCATCTATTCAATTCCATTGTTTTTCAAATAGGGATCTTCCCTTATTTATCCCTGGCCTTTGCCGTATTCTTCTTTGAACCCGACGAAATTCGGAAGCTATTTTTTAAAAGGAAGCATCCATTTTTGCAAGGAAAATTGTACTATCCACCACAAAAGAAATGGGTAATGCGAATTATGGCCGTATATTTATTAGTGCAATTGTTGCTTCCCATCCGGCATTTTTTTATCAAGGACGATGTACTATGGACCGAGGAGGGCCATAGAATGAGCTGGCGGATGATGCTGCGGAGCAGGAACGGGATGACCTCGTTTAGGGTAATGGATAAGGCGACGGGGGATGTAAATACGGTGGATACTGATGCTTATCTTACCAAGGCCCAAAAAAATAGAATAGGTTGTTATCCCGATTTTATCTGGCAATTTGCCCAACGCTTAAAAAAGGAATATGCGGAAAAAGGGGTGGAAATTTCCGTCTTTGTAGACTCCAAGGTGTCGATCAACGGTAAACCCTACCATCCTTTCATTGATCCGAAAGCCGATATGGCCAAGGAGCCCTGGAATTATTTATGGCATAATGATTGGATTTTGCCATCCCCATTGTATGAATAAGTGTGCCGATCTTTAGTCTATCCATAAGGTCGCCGATAAGGAGAACAGTAATAAAAGACAAATGCAAAGTATTCGTCAAGAAAAGGTTTTTATTATCTTCGCTTAATAATCCATCTTATCAGTAAGTAATAACCTATAATTTTGAAAGTATGAAAAAAACGTTTATTTATGTTGTGATAGCTCTTTTTGCCACTTCGTTTGCCGTAGCACAAGAGTTTAGTTCGGGTACTAATGTGATCAATGCCGGTATTGGCCTGGGAGGCCAATTCGACACCTATGGCTCCCCTAGTCAAAGTCCGACCTTCAGTGCTAGCTATGAACGTGGGATCTGGGATATAGCCGGTCCGGGGGTTATTAGTTTGGGGGGCTATTTAGGGCATAAGACGTATAAGATACGTAATGATAGTAAATGGAACTATACGATTATCGGGGTACGTGGTGCGTACCATTTTAACGGTCTGAACGTAGAAAATCTGGACGTCTATGGTGGGGCCATGTTGTCCTATAATATTTTATCCTTCGAAAGTAGTACTATGGCATCGGACAATTACGATAGTGAGTTAGGTGCTTCGCTATACGTAGGGGGACGATGGTACTTTACGGAGGTTTTTGGGGCATTTGCCGAGTTGGGCTATGGGGTCGCCAATGTCAACTTGGGGGTTGCCTTTAGGTTTTAATTGGATATTTCAAAATATAAAAAGGGTCTGTGCTTTGGTACAGGCCCTTTTTTTTAAGCCAAAAGGCAGAAGGCAAAAGCCACTAGGTATATGCCATAACCTATATGCTATACGCCTACCGCTTAGCGCTTCATGCCGGCCGCTTTAAGTCATATGCACTAGGCTATAAGCTTCATTGGAAATCAAATTTATTGACCCCTGCTGCGCAAAGTCTCCCGACTTTGAGCTCAACTTTGCTCCTCCGGGCCCGCCAGAACGAGGCAGTCGGGCTGGCAAACCACCTCCCTTTGCCAAAGGAAGGAGCCTAATTTTTTACACCGATAAATAATTGGGCCATCGATTTTGAGGCTTAAATTTTGAACTTGGAGGGTTGTTGTTAAATAACCCACTTGGAATTGGCGACAAGGTTTTGTGCCTTATCTTTGAATGGGCGTTATTTTTGTTATAAGGTAGATGCAAGTAGGAACGCCCTTAAAAAAGCTATTTTAAGTATGGAACGTAACGAATTATACCCCATTTTTTTAAAGGTCTCCCAACTTAATGTCCTCATTGTGGGAGGAGGAAACGTGGGCCTGGAAAAACTGACTTTCCTGTTAAAATCGAGCCCCAACGCCACAGT
>DATGQM010000034.1:0-3771 GCA_035304205.1 Arenibacter sp.
ATGGCCCTGATTAAATCGGACATAAACTTATTCAACCCACCATCGATCAATGGTTGTACCGCTATTACCGCTATCGGTACCATCACCCCTTTGGGGTAAGCTACTACATATACGTCCGTTATCATTATTTTTTTATAAATCATTTTTATTTTCTAATCCGTTCGAACAATGAAAGTTCTAAAATTCGGGGGCACTTCGGTTGCCAACGCCAATAATATTAGCCTAGTAAAAAATATTATCGCCGATCAGGAAACGGACAAGGTCATCGTAGTGGTCTCCGCCTTGGGCGGAATTACCGATCTTTTGCTGAAAACAGCCGCTTTGGCCGCCGCACAGGACATTACATACAAAATAAACCTTAAGGAAATAGAGGACCGGCATTTAACGGCAATCAAAGAACTGATCCCGATCCTGTCCCAGAGCAAAATGTTGAGCAAGGTAAAGAGCGAACTGAACATCTTGGAGACCCTTTTGGAAGGTGCGTTCCTTATTGGTGAGATAACCCCGAAATTATCGGATAAGATTGTCAGTTATGGCGAATTACTTTCCTCCTATATTATCAGCGAATATTTCATTGCCGAAGGTCTGGATATTGTCCATATAGATAGTAGGGAGGTGATCAAGACCAATTTGGTGCTTGGAAAAACTTCGGTGAATTACGAACTCACCAATAACAATTGCAAAAAAGTAGTAGAAAACAACGGGAACAAGGTCCTAGTTGTGGGAGGGTTTATTGCCTCCTCGATCAATGGGGATTCTACCACCCTGGGGCGCGGCGGATCCGATTATACGGCAGCAATTTTCGCCAACGCCATAAATGCCGAGGTCTTGGAAATCTGGACCGATGTAAGTGGCATGTACACGGCCAATCCCAAAATTGTGAAACAGGCCATGGCCATTCCCCATATCTCGTATGAGGAGGCCATGGAACTCTCCCATTTCGGGGCCAAGGTATTATACCCGCCAAGTATTCAGCCCGTCCTTTCTAAAGGTATATCCATTCTGGTCAAAAACACCTTCGAGCCCAATGCCCCGGGGACCTTGATCACAAAAAACCAAAATGGCAAGGGAAAGACCGTACGCGGAATAAGCCATGTGGAGGATATAGCCCTCCTATCGCTGGAAGGTTCGGGAATGGTCGGCATTCCGGGAATCTCGAAACGTTTTTTTGAAGTGCTCTCCAATGCCGGAATCAGTGTGGTGCTCATTACACAGGCATCTTCCGAGCATTCGATCTGTATCGGGATCTCTAACCAGGATACGGACAAGGCGGTAGCCGTCATCGCCGAGGCTTTCGATTATGAGATATCCAGAGGGAAAATAAAACCCGTCATCGCCGAAAAAGACCTTTCCATAATCGCCCTGGTCGGCGATAATATGAAGAGCCATCAAGGCCTTAGCGGTAAAATGTTCAGTACCTTGGGGAAAAACAATGTAAATATCCGGGCCATAGCACAGGGCGCCTCCGAACGGAACATCTCGGCAGTAATCCAAAAATCGGACGTAAAAAAGGCCCTTAATTCGCTACACGAGGTATTCTTTGAGGAGAACGTGAAGCAACTGAACCTTTTTGTCATGGGCGTGGGCAACGTGGGCGCCAAGTTCCTGGACCAGATCCAACAGCAAAAGAAATATTTAAAGGAAAAATTAAAACTAAATATCCGGGTAATAGGGATGTCCAATTCCAGGACCATGATCTTTGAAGAGGAAGGTATCTCCCTAAAACATTGGGAAGAAGCATTGGCACAGGGAGAAAAAGCCGATATGCCCCGATTTTTTGACAGGGTGAAACAATTGAATTATAGGAACAGCATCTTCGTGGACAATACGGCCAGCGAAGCGGTATCCCGGACCTACCATTCCTATTTGGAAAATAGCATATCCGTAGTTACCTGTAATAAAATAGCATGCTCTTCCGAGTTTGGCAACTATCAGCAATTAAAGGACCTGGCCAGAAAATACAATGCCCCGTTTTTATTTGAGACCAATGTAGGGGCCGGCCTGCCGATCATCGACACCCTAAAACATATGGTGGCTTCGGGGGATAAGATATTAAAGATACAGGCCGTGCTTTCGGGTAGCCTCAATTTTGTGTTCAACCATTTTAACGACACTACCACCTTTCATGATGTGGTATTACAGGCACAGCAGGAAGGGTATACGGAGCCCGATCCCAAAATTGACCTGAGCGGGGTGGATGTAATGCGAAAAATATTGATCCTGGCCAGGGAAAGCGGCAACGAACTCGATATGGAGGATATCGGGAACCAACCCTTCCTTCCCCAAAAAAGCCTTGAAACCACTAATAATACGGATTTCTTCCGAACGCTTAGGGAACACGAGGATATGTTCCAGGAAATGTACAGAAAAGCAGTGGAAGCGGATAGCAAGTTAAAATATGTGGCCCAGTTCGAAGAGGGCAAAGCCAGCGTGGCCCTTAGGAATATCCCTAAGGGACATGATTTTTACAATCTGGAAGGAAGTGATAATATTGTACTGTTCTATACGGAGCGCTATCCAAACCAGCCCATGATCATCAAGGGGGCCGGGGCCGGGGCCGACGTTACCGCCTCGGGAATTTTTGCGGATATTATTCGTATCGGACGATAAGCAATAGTGGGCAGTTGCGGGATGATGAAAGTCCAGATTTAGAGCTCAAAGTTAATCAAGTTCAAAGTCGGGAGACTTTGCGCAGCAAGCTCGAATATTGTTCCAACTTTGAACTTTCAACTTTCAACTTTCAACATTCAACATTCAACATTATAACATAAACACATGAATGAGATAAGAATTTTTTGCCCGGCGACCATTGCCAATATTTCCTGTGGATTTGATGTCCTGGGCCTGGCCTTGGATAGCGTTGGTGATGAGATGGTGGTTCGGAGGAAGTCCGAAAAAGGAATAAAGATCACCAAACTCACGGGACAGGACCTTCCTATGGATACCCTCAATAATGTAGCGGGGGTAGCCGGTCTGGCCCTGTTGGCGGAAAGCGACTATAATGGGGGATTTGAAATAGAGATCTATAAGAAGATAAAGGCCGGCAGCGGTATTGGCAGCAGTGCCGCAAGTTCTGCCGGGGCGGTATGGGCCATGAATACCCTGTTGGGCCATCCATTTTCCAATTTGGAACTGTCCAGGTTTGCCATGGAAGGGGAACGATTGGCCAGTGGGGTAGCCCATGCGGACAATGTGGCCCCGGCCATTTTTGGGGGATTTACCCTAGTGCGCAGCTATCAGCCCCTGGACATTATAAAAATTCCCACCCCCCCCGAATTGTTCGCAACGGTAATCCACCCCCAAATTGAAGTGAAGACTTCGGATTCCAGGCGTATCCTAAAAACCACCCTTTCCCTAGCGGATGGCATTAAACAGTGGGGAAATGTAGGCGGACTCGTGGCCGGACTTTTTACCAACGATTATGGCCTGATCGGGAGATCCCTGGTAGACCATATCGTGGAGCCGATCCGTTCCATCCTTATTCCCGGATTCGACAAGATAAAGGAAAATGCACTGGAAGCCGGGGCATTGGGATGTGGAATATCCGGTTCCGGACCTTCTGTTTTCGCCCTGAGCCAAGGTCTACAAAATGCGGAGAAAGTTGCCCGGGCCATGCGGGAGGTCTATGACAAAATAGGGGTGGACTATGACGTACACGTCTCAAAAATAAATACCGAAGGCATTAAAAAAATATAATCCGAAAGATTCTGTGTTCAAACCGGAATCCATAACGATCGCACACCGATAAATTATTTTTAAAATGAAATTTTA
>DATGQM010000035.1:0-2741 GCA_035304205.1 Arenibacter sp.
TACCCCTAATCTAGATCGTTTGGTGAACGGGGGCACCTCCTTTACCCATGCTTACAATATGGGAGGGTGGAACGGTGCCATCTGTGTGGCTTCCCGGGCCATGATCATTTCGGGATCCTATCTTTGGAACGCACAGGAAAAGAGCGCATTATGGACCAAGGGGGATTCAACGGCTTTGGGCCAGACCTGGAGCAGGTTGCTCCAGAAACAGGGCTATGATACCTATATGACCGGCAAATGGCACGTACAGGCACCGGCCGAGGCCATTTTTAAGGAAACACGGCATATACGTCCCGGAATGCCCGGAGATCGCCGGGACGAACTGGGCGCCGCCCAAAAGAAATGGAAGGAAGAATCGGGCGATATGAAGGATTGGAACAGCTATATGCCATTAGGTTATGGTCGGCCGACAGGCCCGGACGACACCGAATGGTCGCCTACTGACACCCTTCAGGGCGGTTTCTGGGAAGGCGGAAAACATTGGAGCGAAATAGTGCGCGACGATGCACTGTCGTTTATCGAAAAAGCGAAAAATGGGGATGCCCCGTTTTTTATGTACCTGGCCTTTAATGCTACCCATGATCCAAGACAGGCACCACAGCGGTTTTTGGATATGTATCCGCTGGAGGATATCAAGGTCCCTGAAAATTTCTTGCCGGAATATCCATGGAAAGACGATATAGGGAATCCGCCGGGCCTTAGGGACGAAGCCCTGGCCCCATTCCCTAGGACCGAATATGCGGTAAAGGTCCACCGCCGGGAATATTATGCCCTTTTAAGTCATATGGACGAACAGATAGGAACCATACTTGATGCCCTGGAAGCCAGCGGTAAAATGGACAATACATATATCTTTTTCGGAGCGGACCATGGACTTGCCGTTGGGCATCATGGCCTGATCGGGAAACAAAGCATGTTCGATCATAGTGTGCGTATCCCGATGATGGTGGTAGGCCCCGGTATCCCCAAGGGCAAACTCTTGGGTCAGGATGTCTATCTACAGGATATAATGGCCACAAGCCTGGATCTGGCGGGGGTAGAGAAACCCGACTATGTGCAGTTCAACAGCTTTATGGATATCATTATGGGAGTGCGGCAGGAGAGTCATTACAATGGGGTGTACGGCGCCTATATAGATGTTCAGCGCATGATACGTAAAAATGGGTTTAAACTTCTGGTCTATCCAAAAATAGAAAAGGTGCTTTTGTTCGATCTGGAAAACGATCCCCACGAAACGAACGATCTGGCCGATGACCCGGCCTATTCGGAAAAGGTCAAAACACTTTTTGCCGATCTACTGGAACTTCAAAAAACGATGGACGATAAATTGGACCTACAGGATATTTATCGGAAAGTACTGGAAAGATCTTGATCCAATTTTAAATAAAAAATAAGGAAATATTGAGCACTATTCCGTTCCAGTCTTGAGATAACCGCTTTTTATTGTTCTTAGCATTAAGAATAACACTTGATGTATTTCATCTCCAATGGATTTTCTAAGTATAGAAAATGCTTTTGTAATACTGGCTTCTACAGACTTAATAGAAACTTGTTTATACTCGGCAATTTCTATATTGGTCAGGCCATCCTGTTTACTTAACATAAATATTTCCCTACATTTAGGGGGTAGGTTCTGTATTTCCCGTTTTACTAATTTTATTTTTCGCTCCAAAGCATATTCATCTTCGTTTTCGACTATAGTGGTAAGTGCATCGATATATTTTTTCTCCAAGGGAACTACTAATTTCTGTTTGCGATATTCATCTATAAATTCGTTATAGACCGATTTAAAGAGAAAACTTCTTATTTCAAAATCGCATTTTAACCGATTTCGGTTCTTCCAGGTTCGAATAAAAACATTCTGCACAATATCCTCGGCGGCCTGCTTATCATTGATAAGGTTATATGCATAGATACAAAGCTTGTGATGGTAGATATCCACAAGCATCGTGTAAGCTTTTGAATCCCCTGATCTAAGGGCATCAATAAATTGTGAGTTATCCAAATCGGCGTTGGGCATATAATAATAGTATAACAATTGGAGGCTAAATTGGGCAATTTAAAAAAAAATCCATCAAATAAGTTAGGGTTGTGTAAAATTCAAACGTATTAGATGTAAATAGTTAGTTTGGGATGATCGATAAGAAAATAGAAAACATAGTAACCAAATTTTTAACCCATCAAGCTTCGGTAATTGAAATGGAGCAATTAGATGTATGGTTGCAGAATGTTGAAAACGAACGTTTGTTCGGCGATTATGTACAGACCAATTATGCCATTGAACATGAAATGAGACAATTCGACACCCACAAATTAAAAACCGGGCTACAGAAATTAATGGACGAAGAAAAAAGGACGGTCAGACTCCAAAAAATGCGTCGGATTATCGGCTATGCCACTGCAGCGGTCGTAACGGGATTACTGGTGACAGGTTATTTCCTTAAGGATAGTGTTTTTACCCGGACAGTTGAAACGAAACCAAGAATAGTCAACAAAAATATTGAAAGAGGTTCCGATAAAGCAACATTGACCTTGGAAGATGGTTCCCATGTTGTCTTGGGGAAAGGCACTTCCTATAACACACAAAATGCCCGTAGTAATGGTGAGGAAATCGTGTATGGAGCGGCGGAAAGCAATATTGTAAAGGTAGTCTACAACTTTTTGACCGTACCAAGGGGAGGGCAATTTCATTTGGTCCTATCCGATGGAACGGAAGTTTGGTTAAATTCCGAATCCCAACT
>DATGQM010000036.1:0-6022 GCA_035304205.1 Arenibacter sp.
TTTCTGTATGGATGTATCAAAAGTTTGTATCTGTCCCTCCGTCATTTGTAGGTTTTTATACATTTTTTCAAGATCCATATCGGGAATCGTTGGACTTGTAGTCGTGGACATCCGTGCATTGCCCATAGCCCCGGTAGACCCATTTGTTTGGGAAACTATGCCACCGGGACCGGCAATATTTGCCATGGTACCCGTACTGTCGCTTTTTTGGGATCGGGAGGCATTGTTGGCCGTTGCTTCGGAATTGGACCGTTCCGTATCCTTTTCTTTTACATTATCGTCTTTGTTTACCATGGATTGCGTATTATTTTCCTTATTTGCCGACGGGGCCGTTTTGGTCCCCTTGCAAGCGGTCATGGCTAGGGCCATTATCATTAATAACATATATTTTTTCATATCGAGTAAATTTAAGTTAGCGTTCAAATCGTTGTAGACCATAGCGTTTTGTAATGGGTCCAATCCTTGTAAGGGACAGAAAACAAGGTGCACTATGATTCAATTTTTTTCTTTTTCCCTCCTTTTTTTATTCCCCTCCCGAGCCCATAGCATAATGGATAAATAGGAGTGCACTATATTTGGGCAAAGCAAACGAACCCTGATAAGGGAGTCCGTCATAAGGTTTTTCCTGGGTCATAAAATCATTGGTGTCCAATAATGTCCCAGAATTATCATATACTTTGGAACTGCTATTAAAGACCAGTTTCCACTTTCCATTTTCCGGAAGACCGATAACATACTTTTTAAAGTCTACATTGGAGAGGTTTATGACTACCATGACACGATGATCGGAATGATCGGTATGGCTCCGCCGATAGGCGAGGATATTACATTCCCGGTTAAAATGGAAAAAATCCAACTGACCTCCCTGTAGGCCGGCATAATCATTATAATCCGATTTTCTTAGTTTGATGAGGTCGCCGAACAATTGTGGTATACCCTGTAAATGGGACATCTTATCCCAATCCGGCCGCTCATCGCCTACAAAAAAACCAGGGGTTATAAATTCCTGCCCTTGAAACAATAGGGGAATTCCGGGGGCCGTCAAGGTAATCACTGCTCCTATAATAGATCTTTTTATTGCATACGGACTATCGGCGCAGCCAGGATGTATTTCTTCGGGAAGCCTGGGCATGCCCTTGGCCATCTCGCTGGCCGACTCGGAATAGACTACCCTGGAAAATGGGTTTTTGCCATACGTATGTGCCAAGGCATCGACAATAAATTGTATAGTACGGTCCTCGTCGCGAGCCTGTGCCAGTACAAAGCGTATATTGTGGAAAAATAAGGGATCCCATTGTATATCAAAACCAAGTCCCCCCTTCACAAGGGGTTCAATGACAAAACCTTTTTTGCCGGTATCCTCGGCGATCAATAGCTTATTTGGATATTTTGTCCTTATCTCCCCATTTATTTCCTTTAACAGCAGGTGTCCGTTCTCACTATGCGCATCTTCCCCGGCCGCATTTCTTATAAAGTCGGTATCCTTTACCCGGATACCATCGCAATGGTAGGCCTCCAACCACATAAAAACATGGTCACGGATGGATTTTCTGATCGCCGATCGTTCAAAATCGGGAATTTCCCTTGGGGTCCAAGGTCCATCACCAGATAAAAAATCTTCTTTTTCATTTTCTGGTCGATCAAAGGATTTCCCCAAATCCCTATCGCGGGACCCAAAATGGAGGTAGTCTACGGCCATGATTACCCCGATCCCATGAATATGGGCCGTTTTTACAAGGTTGGCAAAGGCCATTGGACTGTATTTTGCTTGATCTGGGGTCAAATGGCCTTCTGAAGCGTCCGAAACCAAATCCATAACGGTACCGGGCGGTTCCATTATAAGCTCCATAGCATTGATGCCCAGTATTTTTAAGTAGGCCAGTTTTTTATCCACATCGATAAAACTCTCGCCATCACGGGACATTTCCCCAAAAAAAGTACTCATATAGATCTGATAGATGATCATTTTGTTGATCTCGACCATTTTAAAATCGTCGCCTTCCCAATTAAAATTCCATTTTTCCGGGGGTGCATATCCAACTCCGATAGCAATTTTTTCTTTATGGGAATCTAAATTTGCCATATCTATACTATTATTACGAACATCGTCTATTACGAACATCGTCCTGGGCCTACAAATATATCTTCCTGCCCATTCTTAAATCCCAACACCCCCGACTCCCAAGTATTTTGCAAAATCAGAGGGGTTCTTTATCTGTAAATATTCATTTCCATTGACTGCAATAGGATAGGTCAGTACCTCGGGATTTTTTTCCAAGATCTTCAACCAGTCGTGCTCATCCAGATCGATAGGTTCCGTGCCATATTTTTTCACAAAATCGGGGTGTTCCCTATCAATAAGATCGGAAACCTTTATATGGAGCTTATCGGCCAGTTCCGCCCATTGTGTTCCGGTGACCTTTGTTTTGGAAATATCCACGGGCAACAGTTTTCGCTTGGAAGCCGCTACATATCCAAGGGTCTGTTTGCCCAACCTAGTTCCTGAATGATAATACAATGTGACCTTTTTGTCATCCGTATCGATTACTCCCATTTTATCATATTTATATTTTTATGGGACGCCATAACTATATCCGTTCCTTGTTCCAATTTCATCCTTCGTAATTGTCCCGCACCATATGGTATGGTTCCAAGATTCGGAACCTATTATCCATCCTTAAAATTAATAGATGTCCTTTATAACTTTTAGCTCTAAAGAATCAATATTGACCTCGAATGAATATTAGAATAATTTTAATAAAATCCCATCGACCCTATGAATTATCAAACATTATGTGAATCTTTATCCTATGGATTGGATGTCCGGCCATCGATCTATTTTGCTTTACGATTTCGGGCATCCCCAGAAAATAAATTAAGGAAAGTAAGGATGAATGAAAAATTGACTTGGGACGACTTCATGAAAGTCGAGATGCGGGTCGGGACCATTATTTCGGCCGAAACGTTTAAGGAGGTTAGAAATCCGGCCTATAAAATGATAATCGATTTCGGCGAATTTGGAAAAAGGAAGACCTCGGCCCAGATAACCGCACTTTATGGACCCAGAGATATCATCGGCAGGCAAGTGATCGCAGTTATTAATTTCCCGTCCAAACAAATTGCCAATATAATGAGCGAATGCCTCGTGCTTGGCGGGATAGGCGAAAATAAGGAGGTTGTTCTGATAGGACCGGAAAGAAAAGTGGAAAATGGAACAAGGATAGGTTAAACTTAAGGTAATATGTATTTAGGTCTCCAAATTGGATATTTCCGATTTGGCGGCCCTGGATAATTCCTTAAGGTGTTGGATCTCATACTTGCATTTTGTACGTTTCATTTCAAATGCAGTCCTACTCAGAAGTCGTTTGCAATATTCCTTTTGCTCACTAATTGGCAGTTGGGAAATTGCCTTTTTATAAATTACGTCCATCTCATATAAGGAAGGACCTTTAGATAGAAAAGGAATCCAAGATTTCAGTTGCTTTATCATGGTAGTTTTAATGCAAGGATTGTGATTTGTTTTACCACAAAAACTTTGCCGATTTATAGAAATAGCTATAATAACACGAAGTTTCTATAAATTTCATCAAAAACAAGCACCTGGGTAAAATATTATAGGACCACCTGATCTTCTATAAGTCGATTTCCAATCCTACCGGGCAATGGTCGGACCCGAGGATTTCCGAATATATTTTTACCGATTTAATTTTTTCCACCAAGGATGGGCTCACCAAAAAATAATCTATTCGCCAGCCCGTATTCCGTTCCCGGGCCTGGAAACGATAGCTCCAGTATGTATAGGCTACCGTATCGGGATGGAGCAACCGAAAAGAATCTACAAAACCGGATGCTATAAAGTTATCCATTCCGTCGATCTCTACCTGGGTATACCCAGCCGTCTTGTTATAATTGGCCTTATCGTTCTTTAGGTCGATCGCCCGGTGCGCCACATTAAAATCGCCACAGGCAATAACGGGCTTGATCTTTTCCAAATTTTTTAGATAGGCCAGAAAATCGACATCCCATATTTTCCGGTAGTCGAGCCTTTCCAGTTTTTGCCCCGAATTGGGGACATAGACGTTCACCAGATAAAAATCCTCATATTCAGCGCATTGGATGCGGCCTTCCAGGTCGTGCAGCTCGATACCCATATCCTGTACAATGCCCAAAGGGGCCTCTTTGGTCAATAGGGCCGTACCCGAATACCCCTTTCGATCGGCAGAATTATAATCCGGATAATAACCCTTTAAGGTAGATAAGGCCACCACCACTTCCTGGGCCTGGGCCTTGGTTTCCTGTAAACAAAGAATATCCGGATCGAGATTGGCAATCGATCCAAAAAAATCCTTTTTAACGACTGCCCTGATACCGTTTACGTTCCACGTGATGATGTTCATATGATTTCCGGATTAAGAATTCCAAATAAATAGCAATTTCGACTTTTTTATGCGAATTTCAAAAGAGATGGGATAACTTCTCGTTTGTGAAGTTATAAGGCTGTGCAGTTATGGGATTGGGGACCTATGTTCGAATCGGTCGATCTTCAAATGGTTCTTTGTTCCGATTATAACTTAACTTTGTTCGCTATAGTCGCCCTAAATTTGTACGACCAGTATCCGTTGACCCTTATTATCCGGAGCGATAAGACTCCATAAATTGAAATGAAAATGAAGATCGATAAATTTGTGCTTTCCATTATGGCAGTGATCGGGATAGCCTATATTTTTCCCCAATGGGGCACACAGGATAGTAGGGTCCCGATCGATACCATAGCTACGGTAGGCATCTCCTTGATCTTCTTTTTTTATGGACTAAAATTGAGTCCGGCCAAATTAAGGAGCGGATTGAAGAATTGGAAATTGCATGCCTTGGTCCAGATCGCTACTTTTCTGATCATTCCCGTCCTTGTCCTGTTTTTCCACCCCTTATTGCGAACCGAGGAACAGGAAATGATCTGGTTGGCCTTCTTCTTTCTGGCCGTACTGCCCTCCACGGTTTCCTCCTCGGTAGTTATGGTATCCCTTGCCAAGGGCAATATTCCAGCCGCCATCTTTAATGCCAGTATCTCCGGTATTATCGGAATTGCGATTACCCCCTTGTGGTTGGGACTCTTTATGCAGGACATCCAGATGGATTTCGATTTTACGGATATCTATATAAAGTTGATACTCCAGATAATTTTCCCAGTGGTCATGGGTCTCTTATTACAGCGCTTTTTAGGGACTTGGGCACAAAAACATAACAGTAAGCTCAGCATGTTCGATAAGTCGATCATCCTGCTCATTATCTATAAAAGTTTTGCGGAATCCTTTGAGGAAAATATTTTCGGTTCGGTATCTATTTTCGATCTATTGATTATTTGTGCGGGTGTATCGGTACTATTCTTTATGGCCTATTTTATAACCGGATATGTGGCCAGGAAACTTCGTTTTAACAGGGAGGACCAAATTACCGCACAATTTTGTGGCACCAAAAAGTCCTTGGTACACGGGACCGTTTTTTCCAAGATTTTATTCGGGAACATGGCATCCATAGGAATAATCCTATTGCCCTTGATGTTGTACCATGCCCTTCAGATATTGATCCTGAGCATTCTGGCCACCAAAATGGCCGATAGGTGGAAGGCCACGGAATAAAGTAGTTGGAAGAGAAATCCGGACATTAATTTTTGATCTGATTTTCCAAAAGGAATACCCCGTTCTTATTTGCGATAATAATATCCAGTTTTTGGTCCCCGTTCATATCCGCTACGGCGATATTGAGTCCGGCTCCTGAATCCAGGTCTATGATATGTTCCTTAAAATAGGGCTTTTCTCCGGGCGTGATGGTGAAATACATGAGAATGGGGGCATCGTCGTCCCCGACATCGTTGCCATTATGAGCCAGGAACCTTTTCCCGGTTATAAATTCGTTCTTCCCGTCCCCATCAAGATCGGCCAGGATAGTGGCATGGGTCTGTGCGGTAATCGTACTTATGGTTTCAGTGGTAAAGGTCCGGTCCTCGTTTTGCCTATGCCACCAG
>DATGQM010000037.1:0-13242 GCA_035304205.1 Arenibacter sp.
GTTTTTTTGCTTCAATTTTTCCTGAATAGCAAACAAAGATGTCTAATTTATTATCTCCATTTATATCCACTAGGGTCGTCCCCGTTTTCCAAGAATCCGGACGTCCCTGTACCTGGGAGATTTCGGTTATGTCTTCAAACCGTAGCTTTCCCTTATTAAGGTAAAGTTTATTATCCGCCATGTTCGCGGTAAAATAAATATCCTCTAGATCATCGCCGTTCAGATCCCCAATGGCAACGCCCCCTCCATTATAAAAATATTCATACATCAGTACATTGGAGTCTAGTGACTCGATAATCCGATTGTTGAAATCTATATTGGTCCCAGAGACCGGTAACAATGTGAAGAGAGGATTTTTATTGATATGTTCGGGAGTTTTAGTTTGGTCCTGACATGCCCAGCATAAACCTAAACCTACAAGTACTAAAATTTTGTATTTCATTAGTTAAAAAATATTATAACCTGTTTAATTTTTCAGGTGTTTAGGTGAAAAACTAACTTTATGTCCACTCCGAAAAGTCTCGGAGACAGATTAACCACATTATTTTATTTGGCATAGAACATGTTGACTCCTCCCAAAAAACCTTACATATTCCGATAAAATACCTGTCATAGATCCGCTCCGGCCATGTCCTGCGATTGATGTCCGAAACTGAATGCCCCCAAGGCGGCAATGTCAAAATAGGGTTTAATTTCCGATATTTTCATGGTGAAATATACAAAATAATACCTATTTCAAACTACAGCCCAATATTCTTGCAGTATATTAAATTTAAGCCACTTATATAAAAAATTATTCTAGTCCCCGCTTCATCCGATTAACCTCTCCACAAAGGGAGCGGTACAAGAAAGGTTTGATGCATTAAATCCGTCGTACCATAATAAAATATTTAGAAAGGATCATCAATGGACTTAATGTTATGCGACCCATCTACATTATTTTAGTCCTGAATAAACGGTGCATCGAATTCAGAATCCAATTGAAACCAAGTTATCCCATTTCTTATCATCATTTCCGTGTCGCTCCTAATATCATCATTTGGTTTTGGGGAACGAGAGTATAAAAAACCATTAATTATTCCCACTACCTGTATACCCTCTTCATTGGCCCACCCAATATCATCCGATGTCAAGTATTTGGGTCGGACGAAGAGATAATAATCATCGGGCGAATACCCTGGTTTGGTTTTATTTTCTTCTATCTCTTTTCTATTGGCATTTAATTTGATTTTTCCGGTAAAAAAAGGTACGGATTCTTCTGTCCCTATCATAAGGGCACCCTTTAATAAATCGTATGACTTAAGAAGATTTATAATTTTGGCAAATAGTACGGTGTCAACACCATCTATTTTGTTATCGATCATAACTTGGATCCCACCTTTCTTACAATTTTTCAGTACCTCTTCAAATTTAAGGACTGAACTCCCTCCCACTGAACTTCTAAGTTTACGAATTTCATCCCATGTCATGGATAATGGAGCTTTATCCACTCCATAATATCGCTTGAATGTTCGATCATGATGAACGATCAGAACACTGTCCTTCGTAAGTCTTAAGTCGACTTCCACCATGCTGTAACCCTTTTGTATAGCTGCATTTAAAGCCGAAAGGCTATTCTCGGCATGAGTACTGTCAACTATTCCACCTCTATGGGCAATAAGATAATATTTGTCCTTCACCACCATCTTGGATTGCGAATAAGCAACTGAAGCTAATAGATAAACGAATAAGGAAAAGTACAATTTCATAATGTGATTTTATTACTTTTTTTAACAAGGATCAAGTTAATGAAAATTTTGACTATGCATATGAAAAATACGGACCGGAGCTCCAATCTGTTTGAATACCAATAGTATTTATAAGCTTTTTTTAAGGTTGCCCCAATGTTAAATTAATTATATTATATTTAAGGGTGTTTAGCTTATATTGATTGGGAATATTACCTCATAAAATATAGATTTACCCAATGACAACTAACCTTATATAAACTTTTACCATGATTAATTATAAACCGCTTTTTTACCTTGCTCTATTTGGACTCCTATTTTACAATTGTGGAAATAAAAAATCCGCTGATAATTCTGCTGATCAATCCTCCGATGGGGTGGAATTGACCAAGGTGAAAGAAGCGGATTGGGAAATACTGTTCAATGGAAAGACCTTGGATGGCTGGAAGAAATTGGGAGGTGATGCTACCTACCATATAGAAGGGGATATGATCGTCGGCACTACAGCTCCCGTAGCCGATACCAGTAACACCTTCTTAGTGACCAATAAATTCTATGACAATTTCATTTTGGAATTTGAAGTTATCCTGGACCTTGCCCCAAACAATTATCATAATTCGGGCGTGCAGATCAGAAGTAACAGCTTGCCCGATTTCTACAATGGGTTGGTCCATGGTTATCAAGTGGAAATAGATCTGGATACCACGGCACGAAGTGGGGGTATATATGATGAGGGCCGGCGCGGATGGGTACACGATCTAAGTGATAATCCGGCTGCTAGAAAGGCATTTAAACTTGGGGAATGGAATTCTTTTAAAGTAGTGGCCGATGGTCCTTCTATCAAAACTTGGGTAAATGGGATACCCGCTGCGGATTATGTAGATTCTATGACCTCCACCGGCTTTATTGGTCTACAGGTGCATGCCACGGATAGTGAAAAACCCCTTCATATAAAATGGCGGAACATTCGCGTTAAGCCAATTTAACGAATTATAAGAATGTTATAATTCCGGGGCATCGGATTTAATTGCTTCCCTTATGAAAGCTGATCCAATCCAAATAGATTTCTGCATGGATATCGGGTGCTTTATCGTGAAGAAAAAAAATCTCCTTTGACCCGGAGGTTTCTTTTATGGAAATACGGAGTTCATTTTTATTTTTGGTTTTAAGTGTATTGCTAAACCTAGCTTTGCCAATGACTTCACCATCAGGGGAATCGGTTTTTATGGTTATAAAACATTCCGGCCCATTATAACTGTATTTAAAAGTAACCGAGTCTACCGCAGTAAGATCTATATTTTTAAAGGAGATGTAGGTTGATGAAAAGCCCATGGATACTCCATTATCGCCCACTTCGCTTAATGCATCACGCTGTGTAGAAAAATTTTCAGCTTGCAGTTTTGGAGGTTGAAGCATACGCATTGCGGATACGGTAATGGGTTCCATTCCGGAGGCTCCCTCATCGGAGTAGGAGGCTTTAAGGACAAAAGTCCTATCTTCCTCCGAATCTGTAGGAGGGATGGTGATAGTACCGTTAACATCCATCTTTTTCAGATTTTTATTTTCTGTGGCCAATGATAAAATATAATCGGCCATTCTCTGGGCATCTGCTTCGGAAAACAAGGGATGGGCGCTCATGCTTATATCTCCCCAAACTCCACTGCCGCCCGAAATGATTTTTTCGGCTATATAGTTTGTGGCATTTTTATCGGCCTTATATCTTTTGGCCACCTCCAAAAACGATGGACCTATGGCCCGCTCATTTACCTTATGGCAACTTCTGCAATCGCTTTCCCCGATTAGTTTTTCACCCTGACTCTTGAGTTCTCCCATACCGTTGGAGGATGATTCCATTGTATAGTTACCCTTCATCCATTCCAAGCTCACATGTACCTTTTCGGGATCAATATCTCCATTTTCCATATTGCCGTCTTCTTTGTCCTTTAAGCGAACTGTATAGGGTATTTTATCATTTTCCCAGTAAAAGCTACCTCGGGTTGGCATGTCGATAGTCAATTTTGGGGTATCATTGCCTGCCTTGATCTGCAATTGTGATGTAGAAGTAGCACCTTCGTTATCCTTCACGGTAAGTGTGGCGGTATATACGCCTGGATCTTCAAAAATAAAAGTTGGGTTCCGCTCCGAAGATTGAATGTCATTGGAATTAAATCTCCATTCGTATTTCAAGCTGTCATCCTTGTCATAATCCCTAGTGTCATCGCTGTTAAAGTTCACGGTCAATGGGCAGGAACCCACGGTTTTATCTGCCCTAATTTCAATATGTGGGGGCCTATTGCCAAGGATATACTCAATTTTTATAAGTCGGGCATCGGGATTAGCGCCCCAGGTAGTTCCAAATTCCATTATATACAAAGAGCCATCCGGACCAAATTGCATGTCAATGGGACTAATAAATCGGGTTGAGGGCATAAAGTCCTCAATTTTTATTAGTTCGCCATTATCGCCAATACTGACCACTTTGATCCATCCCCGCATCCAATCATAAATAAACAAGGACTTGTCAAAGTAGGACGGGAATTTAATATTGGAATCTTTTTCGCTTTCATAATGATATACGGGACCGGCCATGGCGGTCCTTCCCCCCTGTCCCAATTCGGGGAATTCCTCGGAGGCGGCATAGGGATACCATATGAAGGCAGGTGTGGCCGGTGGAAGTATTTTTTTACCGGAATTGTTGGGCGACGAATTTTCTGGTCTGTTTGCATCAAATGCCACACCTGCCTCCTCTGCCTCATAATCATATCTGGCATATGCTTGGTTATTGGCAATGAAATATGGCCAACCAAAAAATCCCCCTTCAGTGGTTGCATTGATTTCGTCATAACCCATGGGGCCTCTGGGAATATCTGCATAAGCATCGGGACCCACCTCGCCCCAATAAAGTGTGTTTGTTTTCTTATCCACGGATATCCTAAAAGGATTTCTACAACCCATAACGTAAATTTCAGGGAGCGCCAACGGATCGTCCTTTGCAAATAGATTTCCATCGGGTATGGTATAGGTTCCATTTTTCTCGGGGTGGATCCGTAATATTTTTCCTCTATAATCCATGGTGTTGGCAGATGTTCTCTGGGTGTCATAATTTTTTCTACCAGGGCGCTCATCCAAAGGTGCATAAGGATTAAGGAAACCAGGATGCGTATTTTCCCCTATGGAAATATATAAATTCCCGGCCCCGTCAAAAGCTAAGGAACCGCCAATATGCCGCATGTGCTGGTTGGGTATTTTTAGCAGTACCTTTTCAGAAGCCATATCCAAGATATCATTGACTATCGTGAACCTGGAAATCGTCTGGTTGGAGGTAGGATCTTCAAATCGGATTTCAGGATTTTTATAGACTTCTCCACAAGGCATGTCCATATAATTGGACACGGTACGGTTTACATACATCCAACCATTATTTTCAAAGTCGGGGTCCAAGACCATACCGATCAAGCCTTCTTCACCACAGCTGAACACCTTTAATTCCCCAACAATGGAAACTGAGCTTGAACCGGGCCTATATACCTTTATGGTGCCTATGTCCTCGGTAAAATACACTTTGCCATCATAGGCAACGGCTAAGGCCGTAGGATCCATTGTTTCTTCGGTAAGTACAATTTTCTTAAATCGGTGTTCATCAGGTCTCTCAATTATTTCGGGTGCCCGTTGGCATAAACTAAATGTTGCTCCCATTAACGAGACAAATAAGGTCGTGGTCAAAAATTTAGCTGCGGATTTTACTGTACTTATTAATGCCATAGGATAATTGGAGATCACGGTTTGGTATAGGCTTTTTTTTGGATACGGATATCAGTAACACTAGTATCAAGTGTCAAGTTAGGAAAAATTTATCATTGGGTATGTGAAAAATACGGATCGGAACTCAATTCGGAGATGTGTTCCTTATGTCGTAGGGGTAGCCCAAAGGAAAGAAGGGCAACTTAATGCCGTTCCTGAGGAGCAAGGTACAAGCTGTTCACACCTAACTCTGTTCACTGCATGCTAATTCACTCATAATTTTCTAACTCATCACCCACAACTGTCCCTTAAGCCTCCGACAAGGCCAGTCCATCAATTTTCATTTTTAGCTGTTGCAAGGTATCCGTTCCCTTCTCCAATTCCGTAAGGATAATGGTCTTGGAGTCTTGGAACCGATCTTTTAGGTCCCCGAACAATTTTTGATAGTAGGCAATGCCATCATTCAGATTATGGATAAATGTCAACAAGTATTTTTCTTGTTTCTTGTTCATGGAATATTTGGACTCCTCAATTTTATTGCGCAGATAATCCAAATATATTCCCAGTTCCTTAATGAAGATATTGGGCCTATCTGTCCGTGATATTATATTGGCACGCCCGTAGATATGGTCGGTCATTTCCTGGAGGGATACTATTTTTGAATAATAGGCCATATTGGGACCCGGACAGATGGAAACTCCCGGGCCCTCGGTCTTGGTATCCAGATCGTAGGCGAGGAGGGCGGAGGTTCCCAATCCCACACAAGTGCAGGATTTCTCGGTGATTTTATTAAATCGGTGATCGTATTCGTCCTTGGAAATATTCTCGGCATCCAGTTCCTTGATCTTAATATGTTGGTATTGTCGGGAGGCGGTACAAAGACCTTTTTCCGAATAATCCTTGTTCAAGGCCACAAATTTTTTGGGGCAAGAGCTCCCCGGTCTATTTTTGTCGATCAACTTTTGTTTTTCCTGGTCCTTGGTATTGCCCCTAAGGTTATGAAAGGGAACCCCCAAGGGAGAAATATCGCTCAAATACAGGTCTTCTTCCTTCGCGGCGACCAATTTTTCCATGGTGGCTTTATCCACTGTTGTAGCTTCGGGGACCAAAAGGAAAGGGGTGCCCCAGCCCACGGATTCGATCTGGTAATGATCTCTTAGAAACTGGTGTTCCTCGGCGGTACCTACCCCGCCCTGTGCCGTAATTTTTAAGGGCAGGTATTGTTTTGGAACGGCCTTATTTTTGTTGCTAAGGGCCGGGACTAAAATGTCATGGATCTCCTTGAGGTACGCTTGTTTATTCGCCTTAAATTCGCTCATGATAGGGCCCATGAGATAGCCATCGGTAGCAAAGGCATGCCCCCCGCAGTTAAGGCCCGATTCGATCCTATATTCCGAGACCCATATTCCTTTTTTGGCCAAGAATTTTCCTTGGATCAGCGCTGATCGATAATCGCTGACCTTTAAAACGACTTTCTTTTTTAGGATGCCGTTTTCGTCGGGAAAAAAATCCTCAAAATTCTCCATATAGCTGTACAGCCTGGGGTTCATCCCCGCGGAAAGAATTACCGAGGAGCTTAGCTTGCTTTGGGCATAACCGCGCAAAGCGGCATGGGCATCGTTATATTCTATGGGAAGCTTCTCGTTTTTTATAAAGTTATCCTTGTCCACCTTTGTCATGATATTGACATCGATACTGCCCATGGTCAGATTTTCCCTTAACCATTTCTTGATTTCCTTTATATCGAGATCATGGGCGACCCGCTTTTCGAATTCCCGTTTTAAGGTAGATGAATCGGGCAATAGGTTTAAATAATCCCTGATCTCCCTTCCGGTTTCGAAAGCGGAATTTTTTAGTTCCTCGAATTTATCATGGGCGGCATCATGGATCAGGTTAAGGTAACCGGTAATTCTTTTGGCCCTAAAATCCTCCAGTTTATCGGAGATCTCCTGATAGGGGAGCCCTAATTTCCCGCAGTACATTTTTCGTAATTTTTCAAGTAATATATCATCTACCAAAGAAATAACGGAGTCGATGCCCAGATGGGAAACCTTTAGGGGCGTATCTATGGTAAATCCTATTCCCATTACGGGGATATGAAAGGAGTGATGTGTCATAAGCTTATTTTTTACTGGATGGCGGAGCACCGCGAGCGGTAATTTATACGTTGGACAACACTTGTCCGATACGGAATAATTTACTTTTTGGGAAACTCCTGTTCCAAGGGACAAAAATTGGATGAAAATGGCAGATGGAATATGATAATTATCATAAAACCGATTTTTATTGATGTTAACTTGAAGTTGCGTTAACTTCCACTTCGGGATTATGTGCCAATTTTGTCAAGAGTTTTGAATTGAATTAGTTTGAGTTGTTATGATCGAAGGAGCTGGTGCGTTGCATCGGCTTTTTTCGTTTATACATCCCGAGATCAATAGGCCCCTATCTCAATAGGATAAGAAAGGCCCCTACGGCGGTAAGCACTAATATCATTTTTCGATAGAATTGATCTTTGATGATCTTGACCAGTTGTACCCCCACCAAAAGCCCCAACAGTATTCCCGGGACCAACTTTAGGTCGATCAGCAGTGTTTCCGGACCGATCGTCTTCCATATAAAAATATGAAAGGGCAGCTTAAAAATATTCACGATAAAAAAAAGCCATGCCGCAGTGCCTATAAATTCATTTTTCGGGAGCCTCATGGCCAGAAAATAAATATTGGAAAAGTCCCCGGCCAAATTGCCGATCATGGTGGTGATTCCTGCCAAGGTTCCTATAAAGCCTGAAAAAGCCCAATGTGTAGGAACTTTTTTCGATTTTTTCCGGTCCCACCAGTACATCATTATTACCGTGGCGAGGATAATCACGGACATGCTGATCTTAAAGGAGGATTCAGGAAGATCCTTGCCGATCACCGTACCTATTAGTACACCTAGTATCATCCAGGGCAAGAAGGCAATTATATATTTCCATTGAGCGTGCCGGTTGTAGTAGATGACGGCAAACAGATCTCCGGCCACCAGTAAAGGAAGTAGGATTCCCGTAGATTCCTTGGATCCAAAGGCCAAGGCCATTAATGTTACTATGATAGCTGCGATCCCCTTGATCCCGGATTTGGAAATTCCTAGAATAAACGCGGCCGTAAGGGCCAATGCCCAGGTAGTTGTAGTGATTTCCAATGCTGCTAAGGGATTATTTGTGACATTTGACCAACAAAAAGCAAAAGTATTCTAAAAAAAATTATCTTTAGGACTTTTATTAAAACCAAAGCCAAGCAGATGGAGTTAAGTACGCTCGATTATAGTTTTATAGTTGTTTTTTTTACCATTGTTTTAATTATAGGGATAACAGTCTCCAAAAAATCGGGGGAAAGTTCCACGGAGTATTTTCTTTCGGGGAGAACCATGCCATGGTGGCTACTGGGGCTTTCTATGGTGGCCACGACCTTTTCCACGGACACCCCCAACTTGGTTACCGATATTGTCCGTACCAACGGGGTATCCGGAAACTGGGTATGGTGGGCGTTTTTATTAACTGGTCTATTGACCGTTTTTGTGTATGCCAAACTGTGGAGGAAATCCAATGTAAATACCGATCTGGAATTCTATGAATTGCGCTATGGCGGAAAACCGGCAGAATTTTTAAGAAAATTTAGGGCCATTTATCTAGGGGTCATCTTTAATGTGATCACCATGTCCGCCGTTACTTTGGCGGCTATAAAAATTGGCGGAATTATGTTGGGACTGGAACCATGGGTAACCGTCGTAAGTGCCGGATTGATTACCGTAACCTTCAGTGCCCTAGGTGGATTTAAGGGCGTGGTGTATACCGATTTCCTGCTGTTCTTTGTAGCCATGGGCGGTGCTATTGCAGCAGCCTGGTATCTGGTCAATATTCCGGAAGTAGGGGGTATCACAGCCGTTCTGACCAATGAAAATGTAGTCGATAAACTTTCCTTATTGCCCGATTTCAGTAATACCAAGGCGGTGATTACGCTGTTGGTAATTCCCTTGGCCGTACAATGGTGGAGTTCCTGGTATCCGGGTGCGGAACCAGGGGGTGGGGGTTATATAGCCCAGCGAATGTTGGCCGCAAAAAATGAAAATCACGCTATAGGGGCTACTTTTTTCTTTAATATAATGCATTACGCCCTAAGGCCATGGCCATGGATCTTGGTGGCTCTGGCATCATTGGTGGTCTATCCGGACGTAGCCAGCATCCATGCAGCCTTTCCAAATATTGCGGTAGATAAATTAGGGCATGACCTGGCATATTCCGCAATGTTGACCAAATTGCCCAGTGGCTTGTTGGGAATCGTATTTGCATCATTGATAGCAGCCTATATGAGTACCATCTCTACCCAGTTGAACTGGGGAGCATCCTATATTGTCTATGATTTTTATAAGCAGCAGATCAACCCGAAGGCCTCGGAAAAAAGATTGGTCGCCGTTGGAAGGATCTCTACCGTTATATTAATGGTTTTCAGTGCCGGTCTGGCCCTGCTCTTGCAAAATGCCCTGCAATTATTTGAAGTGCTCTTGGTATTTGGAGCGGGTACGGGACTCATATTTATTTTAAGGTGGTTCTGGTGGAGGATAAATGCCTGGAGCGAGATTACGGCCATGTTCGCCTCGGGAATTATTTCCATAGTGTTGAAGCTGACCGCTGTCGGACCCTTCCTATTTGCTGCCGGAACCGGTGTTTTCCCGGATTGGGCAGAATACCCCTTCGTAGTTTTATTGACCACACTTATATGGTTGACCGCTACTTTTTTAACACAACCGGAATCCAAACAGGTATTGCAGGATTTCTATAAAAAAATACAACCGGGCGGCCCTGGCTGGGCAAAGGTGGTCACCGAGGCGGAGGCAGAACAGGTAGAGATCGTGAATACCAAGGAAAAATGGAGCGTACCATCAGGTATTTATGCAATGATATTGGGATGTATCCTGATATATTCCATAATGTTCGCTACGGGTTATTGGATATATGGAAAAATTACCCCGGCCTTTATCTTGACGATCGTAGCCATTGTTTCCGGTATTTTATTGGTGAGGGCCTGGAATAAAATGAAGGACCATATTTTATAGAAGGTTGCGAAGCGGTAATAAAAGCTGAGGCAGCGAGACCCTTCCGTCTTTTGCCTCTTGCAGGGCAAAATCCACCTTCCCTAGAAGGGAAGGAGCGATGCTCTTGCCACCGATCATATTAGGAACACGGATTTAAGATTCCTTCCCCTTTGGGGAAGGTGGCTCGTCCCCTGTTAAGAGGGACGAGTCGGAAGGGGTAAAACATGCCTATTCCCTAAGCTCCAACAACCTTGAAACATACTTCCCGATCACATCAAATTCCAGATTCACCACGGTCCCTATCTTGTAGGTTCTAAAGCGGGTATGGTCATAGGTATAGGGGATAATTGCCACACTAAAACTGTTTTTTTGGGATCCGACAACGGTTAAACTGGTACCGTCTATAGTGATGGAGCCTTTCTCTATGGTAACGTTATTTAGTCCGGGGTCATAGCTGAACGTAAAGTGCCAGCTCCCATCCTTTTCCTCGATATTTATACATTTTCCTACTTGGTCCACATGGCCCTGTACAAGATGGCCGTCCAGCCTTGCCCCCAATATCATGGCACGTTCCAGGTTTATGGGATCCCCTTCCACAAGTTCGTTCAAATTGGTCTTTTGCAGCGTTTCGTCTATTGCGGTCACCGTATATTGGCCGTCCCCTAGTTCCACCACGGTGAGGCATACCCCGTTATGGGCCACGCTCTGGTCTATCCCGAGATCGGGGGCCATAACGGATTTAATGGTGATGTGGAGGTTTCCGCCTTCCCTTTTTAATTTCTTTACTTCCCCCAAAGTTTCAATAATCCCGGTAAACATGTGTCGTTTTTATTAAGTAATTTTGTACCGTAAATTTAGCGGTTTATTTCAAATTAAACGAAAAGACAGAATGCAGGAAAGGGAAAAGATAAGATTGGGCATATCCATAGGTGATCTAAACGGTATTGGGTGCGAAGTAGTGCTTAGGACATTTGAGGATGTCCGGATGCTCGACTTCTGCACTCCGATCATATTTGCGTCCAACAAGACCATTTCCCATCAGAAAACGGAATTGGGGATAGAGATCAACTATAACGGTATTCAGGAGCCCTCAAAAGCGTTGGACGGAAAGATCAATGTGGTAAATGTATGGAGGGATATCCCCGTGACAGAATTCGGTCAGGCTACCCCCGAGGGCGGCAAGTATGCGATATGGTCCCTAAAGGCTGCAGTGGCGGCCCTGAAAAGCGATGAGATAGATGTATTGGTCACTGCGCCCATCAACAAGAACAACATACAGGCGGAAGATTTCCAGTTTCCGGGACATACGGATTATCTGGCCCGGGAACTGGAAGGGGAAAGCCTCATGTTCATGGTTTCCGAAGGGTTAAGGATAGGCCTGCTAACGGATCATGTGGCGGTAAAGGACGTGGCCGCGGCCATAACCCCAAAATTGATCCGAAGTAAGATCGCCACTATGGAACAATCCTTGAAAATAGATTTTGGGATCAGAAAACCCAGGATAGCCCTTTTGGGGATAAACCCGCATAGTGGGGATAACGGGGTCATCGGGAAAGAAGACGATGAGGTCCTAAGACCGGTCATAAAGGAACTGACCGAAAGGGGACATATGATCTTTGGTCCCTACTCCGCCGACAGTTTTTTCGGGTCGGATAATTATAAACAGTTTGATGCCGTTTTGGCGGCCTATCATGATCAAGGCCTAATTCCTTTTAAGACCTTGGCTTTTGGCAAGGGCGTAAACTTTACAGCGGGACTCGATAAGGTACGTACTTCCCCCGATCATGGAACGGCCTATGAGATAGCAGGAAAGGGGATTGCGGACAACAGCTCTTTTAAGGAGGCCGTTTTTACCGCCTTGAATATTTTTAAGAATCGTTCGGAATACAAGGATCTGACCAGTAATCCGTTAAGGAAGTATAAGATCAAAAGACAGGCGGGCCAATAATATTATCGGGTATCCCAAACCTATGGATCAATGATATTGTGGGCAATGATATTTATTTCTTTTGATTTGTTGGGTTTTTGTAAAATAATAGTATCTTTGCACCCGCCTTTATTGCGGTGGTAGGTTAAAACAAGTGTGGACATGATGGAGCATAAGGAGTTTATTATTCCTTTTTCGGGACTGAAACAGGGAAAACACAAGTTTAAGTATAACATACAGAATACGTTCTTTGAATCTTTTGAGTACAATGAGTTTAATGGGACGGATATAGCTTTGGATGTTACCTTGAACAAAATGAGTACAATGATGGAGTTGGAAATGAAGGCACTGGGAACGGTGAACGTTGATTGTGACCTCACCAATGAACCCTATGACCAAAAAGTAAGTGCCGATCTAGAATTGGTGATAAAATTTGGGGATGGGTACAATGATGAAAACGACGAGATCCTGATCATTCCCCATGGGGAATACCAGATCAACATAGCACAATACATTTATGAAATGTTGGTCCTGTCCGTTCCGCTAAAAAAGGTACATCCCGGCGTGTTGGACGGTACCCTGAAATCGGAGGCATTGAATATGCTGGAAGAACTCCAACCAAAAGAAACGAAGACAAGTGAAGAAGATAGCGATCCCCGTTGGGACGCACTAAAAAAATTATTAACGGATAAATAAGTTTTATAATGGCACATCCTAAAAGAAAAACTTCCAAAACCAGAAGGGATAAGAGAAGAACGCATTACAAAGCGGTAGCCC
>DATGQM010000038.1:0-3305 GCA_035304205.1 Arenibacter sp.
AATATGTTATAGTTCATATTAGATCGATGAGGCAATCTAAAGATGTGGAAAAATAATAGTGGAATGGGAGAGTACCAACTATGCGGTCTGTTAGCGAGTGTATGATGGGAGTCGGGAAAATGTTTTATTTTAGGGAAAATAATTCGAGCAAATCGTATGGGAGGGATTCAGTTTTTTGGTAGTTTGACTATTTTCTATTTGATGTTCGGAAATCTATCCGCACAGGATAATAATAAATTGACGTGGTGGAACCCGGCAAAGTCGGATATTGCGGTGGTAGCCGGACAGGCATGGTACGACGAATTGCCCGGCACCTATGCCCGTTTGCCAAAAAGAGCGAAGAAGTTGGTACATGCCCCTCTTTGGAAGTTGTCCCGGAATGCTGCCGGACTCTCCCTAAGGTTTTGGAGCGATGCAAGTTCGATCACCGTGCGGTATACCGTAAAAGGAAATATCTCCATGCCCCATATGCCCGCTACCGGTGTGAGCGGGGTAGACCTATATGCCAAAACGAGCGATGGGGAGTGGAGTTGGTACAGGGGAAATTTTGCTTTTGGGGATACTATACAGTATAAATATAGTAATATAGATGCAAAAGATAGGTATCACGACCAAGGAAGGGAATATCAATTGTATTTGCCACTGTACAATGAGGTAGAATGGTTGGAGATCGGTATTCCGGATTCGGCCTATTTAGAACCGATACCCATCAGAAAGGAAAGGCCAGTAGTTATCTATGGTACTTCCATTGCCCAGGGCGCCTGTGCTTCCCGTCCGGGTATGGCATGGACCTCCATCCTAGAGCGTAAATTGGATCGGCCATTGATCAATTTGGGTTTTTCCGGAAATGGGAAATTGGAGAAAGAGGTCATCGATCTAATTACGGAGATCGATGCTAAAGTTTATGTACTAGACTGTTTACCCAATTTATGGGCCAATAATGACCGTAGTCTGGAAGATGTGGCAAAATTAATTAGGGACGGTATATATCAGATCAGGCAAGAACGTCCCCATACCCCTATTTTACTGGTGGAACATGCCGGATATTCGGACGGGCCAGTTGACACTAATAGGTATAATGCCTATATCGACCTTAACAGGGTCGCCGAAGAAATCTTTTTGGAATTGCAGGCCGAAGGGGTATTAAACCTTTATTTGCTTTCTAAGGAAGAGTTGAACCTATCTATGGAAGGTTTTGTGGATGGTACCCATCCAACAGATATGGGAATGATGGAATATGCCCTGTCCTATGAAAAAAGGATACGGGAAATAATAAAGGAACCTATCGGTATCTTTTCTACGACCTATCCCGTAACACAGGCGAGAGAGCCAGCAATGTATGTTTGGGAACAAAGACATCAGGAATTATTGCAATTGAATCAGGAAGAAGCGCCAAAAATCGGTGTCGTTGGAAATAGTATTGTGCATTATTGGGGTGGAACTCCCGTAGGTCCCCATGCAAACGGTGCTGCCTCATGGGAAACTAATTTCGGTAATCTTAAGGTCCGCAATTTTGGATTTGGCTGGGACCGGATAGAAAATGCGTTATGGCGGGTATACCATGACGAATTAGATGGTATAAGCTTGGATCAGGTCGTGCTGATGATCGGTACCAATAACGAACATCTAAATACCGATGAAGAAATCGTTGGCGGATTGGAGCATCTGATAAAGGCCGTTCGACAAAGGCAGCCGAAAGCTAGGATATTGATGATAGGCTTGTTGCCCAGGGTGGGCAAGGAGACACGTATCAGCAAATTAAACGGGCAGATCAAGGATATGGCCTCTTTCGTAAATGTGGATTATGCGGATATCGGGCGGGTCTTATTGGGCAAAGACCAAAAAATTGAAGCCACCCTTTTTTCTGATGGCCTACATCCCAATTCCAAAGGGTATTCGGTATTGGGCAAGGCGTTAAGGGAAGCTCTGCATATAGATACCAAAGAGTAATAAGATATAGGAGTTGTTAGTATAAAGGTCTTGCAACCATAATACCGGTATTGGACTTTATCCCTTTCAAGTAATCTACCAAGGGCAATTTGGAGAGTTCTACCACCTTAGACCCGGTAGATGCATGCAACAAATGGATCCGTCCGTCCGCTTCCCTGCTGGCAATACCCGTATGGGTGATGTCCAAGCCTTTTATAGAGGTGGTCAAGGCTATAATATCACCGGTCCTTATCAAATGCTCCTTGGCCTGGATCTGATCTTGTGGAAGGATACAAATGGGAATGCTCCTTAAGAATTGCTCCGATTCCTGAATTTTTTTATAGTTTTCCTGATCTTTGAGGAACGGATACAATTCCCTGTGCGTACTCATAAAGTCGATTTCCTTGGTGCTCTCGATCCCCCCTATTTCCGAAGTTATATCCTTTAAAAGCCCTTTCTTTTCGTTGTTGGCGATCCATTCGGAGAAATAGTGGAGACGAGAGGCGTACCCATCCAATTTCCCATCTTTATACCGTATGGTTTCTAAATTTTTGGTATAGGCGCCGAAATCTTTTTTTTGCTGTTCCAACATAAGGCTAAATGCCAGGACGTTTTCCACGTAAGTGGTACAGTCCATTCCCTGCAAATTGATGACCAGCGATTCCGTTTCCCCTATTTCCAATGTCCTGGCCACATAGGGAATTCCGATAAAGGTTTTGCCAACTGCAACTATTGTTTCGCCTAAACCGTCATTTTTTAAATCGGAAATGGTTTCTATTTTAGAGGTAATGGCTTCCTGATCGGCCAACGAACAGATTATATTTTGGGGATACGCCAAATTGCTAAAGAAAACGGGGATCAAAACTAGAAAAATATTTTTCATAGCTATGTATAAGACCCATATCCTTTGCGGATCTGGGATTTCTCCTCAAAAATAACGATTTCTATGCAAGTAAGACATTTAAAATGACGATATATGATTATGGGTGCCGGGCCTAGTTGGTATAACTACCATAAAGGGCAGGGATATTTACCAAGGCCCGGGGCCTGCCCCTTAAATTATACTCTTCGGTAGTTAAGTGGATACTTTCTTCTTCCGTAAGCAGGTCGGTCAGGATAAAACCCTTATTCACATAATGGGGCGTTGGCATTATTTCGTTGGTATTAAAGGCCAACATATAGATTTTTATATGGTTACGGTATCCATCATTATCTTTTACTTTAAAGAAATAGGCGTGGTGGTACTTATAGGAAGAATCTAATTTTTGGTCCTTGATAAATTCGACCGAATGTTGCTCAGGGTTTAATTTAAGTGTGGTATACAGAAAAGATTCCGCAATGGCCCGTTGCTCGTAAAACTGTTCGGGAAAGAGGTT
>DATGQM010000039.1:0-4644 GCA_035304205.1 Arenibacter sp.
ACCCCATAATGTTCTTTTTCGTACCCGAAGGAACCGGCCATCCCACAACAGCCGGAGGCGATTATGGAAACCTTATAATTCGATGGCAAATTGAGGATATCAAAGGTAACCTTCTGATTGGACATCGATTTCTGATGGCAATGGACATGGATCTTTACGGTCTTGGCCTCTTTGGTGAATTGATCGGCCGTAAGTTTACCCGCCGCAAGTTCCTTGGCCAGGAATTCCTCTATTAGAAAGGCATTTTTGGCAATGGCCTCCATTTTGTCCCTGTCGATGCCAAAACGTTTGTACTCGTCCCTAAAGGTAAGGATGGCCGATGGTTCCAGTCCGACCACAGGGATTCCGCTATCGGCAAATTCCATCAACCTTTCCGCATTTTTTATCGCCAGTTTCTTGGCCTGTTTTAAAAAACCCTTGGAAATAAAGGAACGTCCGCTTTCCGCATAAAAAAGCACTACCTCATACCCCAAACGGGTGAGAACCTCTATGGCATCCTTCCCTAGGTCCACATCCAGATATTGGGTAAATTCATCGATATAGAGTGCGACTTTGGATCCGGTCCGGGGATATTTATCCTTAGCTGTACGCAGTTCCCTATCAAAATCGACCTTATAAACCTTGGGAAGACTTCTTTGGGGGGCGACTCCGATCGTTTTTTTAAGTAATCCGCTCAAGACCTTGGAATCATAAACCGCATTGGTAAGGGTGGCCATTTTGCTCCCCAAACGGTTTAAGGCTGTATTATATGCGAATAATCTTGCCCTTAAAGGATAACCGTTCTCTTCTTGGTACTGGTATAGAAATTCTGCTTTTAAGGTGGCAACATCCACATTGCTGGGACATTCACTGGCACAGGCCTTACAGCTCAGGCACAGGTCCAGCACCTCTTTCAGCTCCTTATTATCGAATTTATTGGGTTTTTCGGAGGTGGTCAAAAATTCTCGGAGGGCATTGGCCCGGGCCCGGGTGGTATCCTTCTCATTTTTAGTGGCATGGTAGCTGGGACACATGGCCCCCGGCATTTCATGGGTCTTTCTGCAATCGCCACTACCGTTACATTTTTCCGACGCCTTTAAGATACCTTCGCTATCCGAAAAATCGAGCAGCGTTTTTATATCAGGCTCCTTTCTATCAATTTCATATCTCAGGGATTCGTCCATGGGATAGGCATCCACAATTTTGCCCGGATTGAATATATTGTGCGGATCAAAATATTGTTTTATCCGTTTTAAAAGTTCATAATTCTTTTCCCCGATCATTAAGGGAATGAACTCTGCCCTAACGATACCATCGCCGTGCTCCCCACTGAAAGACCCCCGGTACTTCTTCGTCAGCTTGGCCACATCGGTGGTGATGGCCCTGAAAAGGGTAACGTCCGTAGATTTTTTTAGGTTTAGGATAGGCCTTAAATGTAATTCCCCTGCCCCGGCGTGTGCGTAATACACGGCATCCTGCCCATAATCTTTCATGATCTGGGTAAATTCACTTATAAAATCCTTTAGATCTTCCACGGCTACTGCCGTATCCTCTATACAGGCAACGGCCTTACGATCACCGACGATATTGCCCAAGAGGCCCAATCCCGCCTTTCGCAGTTCCACCGCCTTATTGATGTCCGTATTTTTAAGGACCGGCTCGGCATAACTTAATCCCGATAATTTTATGGTATCCAACAATTGCTGTAATTGTAGCAGTAGATCCTCTTCCGTATCCGATTTTACTTCCAGCATCAATAATGCCGCTGGGTCCCCTACTACAAAAAAACGATTTTCCAATTGGGTACGGTTATTTTTGGTGCAATCCAAAATAACCCTGTCCATCATTTCACAAGTGTGCAGGTTATGGGCCATGACGGGCGCCACATCGTTTAAACAATCCTCCAAGGTCCTGTAATGGGTTACCACCATAGCGGAGAGTTTTGGGGGCAGATCGTCCAGTTGCAATACTATTTCGGTAGTAAAGGCCAAGGTGCCCTCGCTCCCGCTCAATAAGGTACAGAAATTTATATCAGCTTCCCCTTCACTAAAAATACTGCTCTTAAGAAGTTCGTCCACTGCATAACCGGTATTGCGCCTATGGATCTGGGGCTTGGGAAATTCGTTGCGTATTTCCTCCTGGATCTCCTGGTCCGTCAATTCTTTATGGATGTTGGTATATATTTGTCCTTCCAAGGTTTCCAAGGCCATTTTTCCCAGGAATTCGTTCCGGGACAAGGTTTTAAATTCCGCTTTGCTGCCATCGGAAAGAAAGGTCTTTAGGGATACCACCTTATCGCGGGTAACCCCATATTGTATGGAGGTCGTGCCCGACGAATTGTTCCCCACCATGCCCCCGACCATACAGCGGTTGGATGTGGAAGTATTGGGGCCAAAGAACAACCCGTAGGGGGCAAGATATAGGTTCAGTTCGTCCCGGATCACGCCGGGTTGCACGGTGACCTGTTTTTTGACGGTATCAATGGAAAGTATCCCGGTAAAATGCTTGGATACATCCACTACGATACCGTCACCCACACATTGTCCGGCCAATGAGGTCCCTGCTGTCCTGGGTATGAGCCCGACCTTATTTTCCCGGGCAAAAAGAATCAAGTTTTTTATATCGGCCTCACTTTTGGGGTAGGCCACCGCTAGCGGTATTTTTCTATATACGGAAGCATCCGTAGCATACAAAGTAGTAGTTAATTTATCGGCCAACAAATCCCCTTCCAATCGGCCCTTTAAATTATTTAGCATAATTTTATCCAACTCAATACAATTTTGGGTACTAAATTAAGTTTTTATTGTTTCAGCTTAGGCATGAATTTTTAACTTTGTTTAAAATATTGGGTCGCTATGAAAATTTTAAAATTATTTGCTTTATTAGTGTGTTGTTCTTGGTATTCGGTTAGTGCCCAAGAAATTTCCGATCACGCCATTGGGCTCCGTTTGGGGGACAGCGATGGTTTTGGTGCAGAAATTTCCTATCAAAAATCACTTTTCCAATACAATAGGTTGGAAGCCAATTTGGGGTGGCGCGACAGTCGCTATTTCGATGCATTCAAGATATCCGCCCTTTACCAGTGGGTCTTTCCGATAGATGGGAACTTCAATTGGTACTATGGTGCAGGTGGCGGACTCGGGAGCGTGGATTTTACCACTAGGTTAAGGGATAACCAGCCCTACACCCCGGACGGGGGCATGTTTGTTTTTGCCGCAGGGGATATCGGGATAGAATACAATTTTGATATCCCGCTTTTACTCTCCCTTGATTTTAGACCGGAAATAGGTCTGGCCGGGTACAAAAATTTTTCCGACAATTTCGATTTCGATATTGCGCTAGGGATACGCTACCAATTTTAAGGGAGTAATATTCAGTGGTTTAATAGGGCCTTAAGCATACTTGTTATGTTTTTGGCTTTTTTTATTTGCCATATATAAGTACATTTGCGCCAATTTAAACAAAACAACGATGAAGAAATTTTTATTATCCCTTTCCGTGGTCATCGGATTGATGGCCTGCAACGGTAAACCCGATGGCTATACCCTAAACGGCACCCTAACCGGAAATATCGAAAACGGAACACAGGTATTCATAAAAAAGATCAATGAAAGTAATCAGCCTTACGATATTGATACCACCACCGTTGAAAATGGTAAATTCACCGTTAGCGGCCCGGTCGATTCCCCGGACCTGATCTATTTATTTATAGATAAGGTACAGGGATATACACCACTTGTTGCGGAAGAGGGTACTATTGAACTTATTGCACAAAAGGATAGTTTAAATTTTGCCAAGGTAAAAGGGACACTTCAAAACGATATATTTTATAAGTATCTGGATAGATCCAGGGAACTGTCCGATCAGGCCATGTCCATTCAAAAAGATCTACAACAAGCAACGATGGCCGGGAATGAAGCTACCGTTACCTCTTTGCGCGATGAGTTTACCGAACTACAGGAAGAATATAAAAAGTTTGAGTTAAATTTCATAAAAGAGAATCCCAATGGACTGATTTCCGCCTTGTTGATCGAGAAAGCATTGGGCACCAAACAAATTGAAAGTGGGGAGGCACAGGAAATGTACGATGCCCTTTCTGCGGAAATCAAGGAAACTGCCCCGGCCAAAAAAATAATTGAAAGTTTAAACGCTGCCAAGGAACGGGAAGAAAAGGGGAAAAATTCGGCTATTGGAGCCGTAGCCCCCGATTTTTCCGGCCCTACCCCGGATGGGGGCGAAATATCGCTTAAACAGGCCATGGGCAAGGTAACGATAATCGATTTTTGGGCCGCTTGGTGCAAACCCTGTAGGGTGGAAAATCCCAATGTGGTCAATGTTTATAACAAATACCACAGTAAGGGCCTTAATATTATCGGGGTGTCCTTGGATCGTAAGGAAGCCGATTGGAAGAAGGCCATTGCGGACGATAAGCTTACCTGGCACCATATTTCCAGTCTGGACTATTTTGACGATGCCATTGCCAAGCTTTATAATGTGGATGCCATTCCCGCTACGTTTATCTTGGACAAAAACGGAGTGATCATCGCCAAAAATTTAAGGGGTCCGGCCTTGGAAGAAAAAATTGCGGAATTGTTGGATTAAGGGCTGTAGGCTGTAAAGCATAAGCTTCCCCCGCTACAACTTCCCCATTTTTCCCAAAACGAA
>DATGQM010000040.1:0-2248 GCA_035304205.1 Arenibacter sp.
TAATAAATTAAGTTAAAACTGACGTTCGTCATGTTTCCGCAAATCAAAACTGATCATCTTTGCGGCCGGGTATTAGCAAATATGAACTATGTATACGGCAACTTGTTACCATTGTGGTGATGTATGTGGAAAAACTACCATCAACTATGATGAAAAAAGCTTTTGTTGCAGCGGTTGTAAGACGGTCTACGAGATTTTTTCCGACAACGATCTGTCCGACTATTACAGCTTACAGTCTGCCGCAGGGGCCACTCCCAAGGAAATCGCAGGAAAGTATGATTATCTGGCCTCCGAAAAAATTATTGAAAAACTGGTCGAATTCAACGATAACGGTCTTCAGATCATCAACCTCCAGATACCCCATATACACTGTAGTTCCTGTATCTGGATATTGGAAAACCTAAACCGGCTAAACCCTGCCATTAACGGTTCGCAAGTAGATTTTCCAAAAAAAACCGTAAGGATAACCTATAATTCCGAAAAGACGAACTTAAAGGAGTTGGTGACATTATTGGCCCGTATCGGCTATGAACCTTATATTTCCCTAAAGGATCTGGATGCCCGTACCAATGGAAAGGATAGGAGCCTGATCTATAAGGTGGGCATCGCAGGCTTTGCCTTTGGCAATGTTATGTTCCTCTCCTTCCCCGAATATTTTGATGTCGGGGAATACTGGCTAGAACAGTTCAAGGTCGTTTTTAGATGGCTGATGTTTGCATTTTCCCTCCCGGTGGTCTTCTATGCGGGGCAGGATTTTTTTATATCCGCCTTCAAAGGGCTCAGGTCGCGCTATTTAAATATGGATGTACCCATAGCCCTGGGGATACTGGTACTGTTCGTTAGAAGTACCGTGGAAATAATATTCGATTGGGGGTCGGGATTTTTCGATAGCCTTACGGGCCTGGTATTCTTCTTATTGTTGGGCAAGTTCTTTCAACAAAAAACATATTCCTACCTATCCTTTGAACGGGATTATAAATCCTATTTCCCTATTTCCGTTACCCGGATAACCAAGGACAACAAAGAGGAAAACGTACAGGTATACGATATTGGTAGCGGGGATCGTATCTTGATCCGCAATGGGGAATTAATTCCCGTAGATGCCGTTCTGATCAATGGCGATGCCCGTATCGACTACAGTTTTGTTACCGGTGAATCCGAGCCGGTAAACAAGGTGTCGGGCGAAAAGGTATATGCCGGGGGCAGACAACTTTATAGTGCCATAGAAATAGAGGCGATAAAATCGGTTTCCCAAAGTTATCTCACCCAATTGTGGGGCAATGCCGTTTTTGACAAGGATCGCCCCAGTAGTTTTAGGACCTTGACCGACAGTATCGGCAAACGCTTCACTATTGCCGTATTGACCATTGCCTTTGTTGCCTCCATCATCTGGCTCTTTCTGGATCCCGGCAAGGTCATGAACGTGTTTACGGCCGTCCTCATCATTGCCTGCCCATGCGCCATTGCCCTTGCGGCCCCATTTACGTTGGGAAATATGCTGCGTATATTTGGACGGCACAAATTTTATTTGAAGGACAGCAAAACCTTGGAAAAATTGGCACAGATAGATACCGGGATATTCGATAAGACCGGCACCATCACCACAGCGGAAAAGAGTGAAGTACATTATGAAGGTCTCGCATTGACCGAAGCCGAGGAATCTTTATTGAAAAACACCCTAAGATCCTCCAATCACCCCCTAAGCAGACAACTGTACGATCTTTTGGCGGAGCACCAAATAGTTTCGTTGGAAGAATATGAGGAACATTTGGGACAGGGCATCATAGGCACTACGATTACCGATAAAATAAAGGTAGGTTCCCCCTCCTTTGTTGGCAATAACCAAGAAAATCATATAGAAAATACAGCGGTATACATTAGTGCCAACGATCAATATAAGGGACGCTATGTTTTCAGTAACAATTATAGGGAGGGCGTAAAGGAGGTCTTCGATGCCATGTCCACCGATCTGGAACTGGCCATTCTTTCCGGGGACAATACCGGTGAAAAAGCCAATCTTGCCCAACTACTGCCCCAGGGAACTCCTATGTATTTTAATCAGAAACCGGAAAATAAGTTGGAATTCATAAGCACCCTACAGGCCCGGAACAAAAAGGTGATGATGGTGGGCGACGGCCTGAACGATGCGGGAGCATTGGCGCAAAGCGATGTGGGCATTGCCATATCGGAGAACGTAAATGTTTTCTCCCCCGCCTGTGACGCTATATTGGATGCCAAGAATTTTAAG
>DATGQM010000041.1:0-4645 GCA_035304205.1 Arenibacter sp.
CCCCTGATGGTAGTGACACCATTGGAAAGATAAAGGAACAGGGTTTCTTCTATCCTTTGTTGGGATGTTGGGGGTTCCGGGATATGTGCGTGCATTTCGGCCAGGCCGGGGATAAGATATTGTCCCGTACCGTCTATCCGAACGGGATAGGCTTCCGCCGCATCGATCGTATCCGCAATTTTTTTAATGGTTCCGGAGTCGATCACCACTTGCTTATTTTCCAGTAGACTTCCACCGGAAACATCCACAATATTTACATTGCTTATCAAAATAGCGGTGGGACTAATGTTTTCTTTTTGGCCCGAACATCCGAACAGGGTGGCAAGGCCGAGAAATAAGATTGTTTTTTTCATTTTGGACGGTGTTTAATTCATTTTTACAAGTGATTCCAATTAAATGGAGCTTGGTTTAACCTTGTGCCATGTTGTGTTCCTATCTATTCCTGACATAGATGAGTTTAAACCGGCCCTTGACATTTTCCCTTTGCTCTATTTCAAAGTTTTTAATGGATTTGATCAAAGGGGTCAATTTTTGAAATCCGTAATTTCTGGAATCAAAATTGGGCTGTTTCTTTTGCAAAAGGCTGCCCACATCGCCCAGGAACGCCCAGCCCTCCTCATCGGCAAGGTCGGATATCGTGGAAGCGATCAACCTAATTTCCTTTTGGGTAATCTTATCAATGCTATCTTTTTTGCCTTTCTTTTTATCGGCTGTTTCCGAACTGTGCTCTTCCGACTGGTCCTTAAGTATCTCGATATAAATAAACTTGTCACAGGCCACGATAAACGGGTTGGGCGTTTTCTTTTCCCCGATACCGATCACGTTCATACCAGCCTCCCTTAGCCTTGTGGCAAGACGGGTAAAATCACTATCGCTCGAAACGATACAAAAACCACTTACCTTGTTGGAGTACAATATATCCATAGCATCTATGATCATGGCCGAATCCGTGGCGTTCTTCCCCGTAGTATAGGCATATTGCTGGATCGGGGTAATGGCATTCTCCAACAAAAGATTCTTCCATTTGGCCAGTTTTGGGTTCGTCCAATCCCCATATATCCGTTTTATGGTCGGGTTGCCATATTTGGCGATTTCCTCCATCATTTCCTTTACATAGGCCGATGGGATGTTATCCCCATCGATCAATACCGCTAAGTTTATATCCATATTTAGGTAACTATTCGAATGTACGAATCTATTAAGATAATGTTTATAGGCTAAAGTCCCGCATATTTCCTTTGCAAATGTACGTTCTCAATTTATTTTTCAAGATTTATAGCTGTTGTGATGCGATGTAAAAATTTTTATCGATTTCTATGGACCGTACATCCGTGTCAAAGGTTTCTGTTTTCCAGTTGGCCGTTGGATAGATCCAATACCAATTATTGGCCACCCTAATTTTAACGGGCATATCAAAATCCGCTACGATGTCGGTATATCGGAAACGGATCTGTTTTCCATCCACCGCATACTGCAACATCGGTATCGGTGTGGTGCGGAGATACTGATTAAAAAATGCATGCAGGTCGATACCGGATCGTTTGCTTATATAATCCTCTATCTGTTGGGTGGTAACGGTCCGATGGTAAAATTCCTTGTTCAATCCCCGTAAGATCGATCTCCATTTTTCATCGTCTTCCAATAATTGCCTTAAGGTGTGCAACATATTGGCACCTTTGTAATACATATCGCCCGACCCGCTTTTGTTGACATCGTAGGGCCCTATAATCGGACTGTCGTTGTGGATATTGACCCTTGTCCCGATCGTATATTCCGCTGCCGCCTTTTTGCCAAAATGGTAATCCAGGTATAGCCCTTCGGCATAGGCCGTAAAACTCTCGTGGATCCACATATCGGCCATATCCCTGTAGGTGATATTGTTGGCAAACCATTCATGGGCGGATTCGTGTATGAGGATAAAATCGAATTTCAACCCCCATCCGGTCCCTGAAAGGTCCCTTCCCAAATAGCCATTTTTAAAGCCGTTCCCATAGGTGACCGAACTCTGGTGCTCCATACCCAGATAAGGAACTTCTACCAACTTATAACCATCCTCATAAAAAGGGTAGGGGCCAAACCAATGCTCAAACGCTTCCATCATCATCGGGGCCTGTTTAAATTGTATCTTGGCCCGGTCAAGGTGTTCTTTCAACACATAGTAGTCCATTGGCAGTTCCCCTTTCTCCCCGCGATATCTTTCCCCGAAGTGGTGATAATCCCCAATATTGAGATTGACCCCATAATTATTTATGGGATTGGACACGTACCAATGGTACGTTTTTGTATTCCCGTGGTCTTCTACCTTACGCAATTTCCCATTGGAAACGTCCATCAATCCTTTTGGAACGGTTACACTTATGGCCATACTGTCTACTTCGTCGTACATATGATCTTTATTGGGCCACCATACACTGGCGCCGAGACCTTGACAGGAAGTTGCCACAAAAGGTTTTCCGGCCCCATCTCTTTTCCATGAAAACCCTCCGTCCCAAGGTGCGTTTACGGCTTCTTTTGGGTGTCCGGAGTAGTGGACGATCACTTCATGAATCTCCCCGATACGCTGCGGTTTTTGTAAATCGATAAAATGGGCGTTGCCGTTGGATCTGAATTTTAGCGTTCTTCCATACTGTTCCACCTTGTTGATAATCAATGGATATTGTAGGTCTACTTGAAGTTTTTGTTTCTCCTTTAAAACGGTATACCTTATGGTATTGCTTCCCGAAATAAATTTTTCTTCGGGATCGACCTGTACCCTTAAATCATAAAAATTAAGGTCCCACCAAGCACGTTCAGGGGTGATACTGCCACGAAGGGAATCCTGTTCGGTAAACGGCCCTTGTTGCCCAAAGGAATTAAGCCATAAACCGAATAAAATAATGGATATTATTTTTCTCATTCTACATTTGGTTAATTGTTGGATGCGTTAAAACGAGCTTGTCCCCGCTCAAAGTTTTTTATTGTCCCCGATTTTCATTGATTTTCTTTTGTGCTTTATTTTTTGTTGAAGATCGGTAGGGTAACCGGTGGGGTCTTCTGCCTCGTAGATCTGCAGCTTCTGTAAGGGATCTTTCTGCAGTAGATCATCCTGTTTGCAATTTAGTATGATGGCCGCGGTCTGTACTCCGGAATAACTGGCTCCCGCCACGCCATGGGATTGGACACTGGCCCCGCATAGGTACAGGTTATCTATTTCCGTCTTGGCCCTGTAGGCAAAAGGACCAATTTGACCAAAGGTTTTTTCCGTCCCGTAGACACAGCCATTGGTAGTATTTAAATAATGTTTATTGGTGATCGGGGTTCCCAATTCTTTATGGACGATGCAATCCGATAGGCCCGGGAGTACCTGTTCCACAGTACGGATCATTTTTTGAATCAGGAGTTCCTTGAATTCCATGTAGTCTTGGGAACGGGGATTTTTTTCTTCATTAAATTGACTGAACGATTCTGGATTTATATAGGTTATAATCTCCAAGGAATGATGTTTTCCGTCATAGCTGGCGGGGTCTTTTAAAGTGGTACAACTAATGAACAATCCCGGGAATACAGGGTGTTTCATAAGGTCTATATCGGTCATTTCCTTATAAATTTCATCCATATCCCTATTTTCCATCATCCAAATATTCCCCGAATCCATTCCTAATTTTCTAAGGTCCATATCCACGGAGAGGAAGAGCATTAGCGAACTGCAGGAATATTTGGTCTTTTCCAGTTTTTTGTTGAGCTTGGGACTTAGGTGACATGCGCCTACCAATTTCAGGTAGGTTGTTTCCGGATCGGCATTTGAAATAATTTTTCGGGCATAAATTTTTTCCCCGTTTTCCAGTTCCACTCCAATGGCTTTTTTCTTTTTGCCGCCTTCCAGCAGGATTTTCTTTATCGGCGTAGCAGTTCGGATGATCCCCCCATTTTTTTTGATCGCTTTGGTCATGGACTTTACAATGGCCGCACCCCCGCCCATGGGATAATAGCCCCCTTCAAAGTAATGATCCATAACGGCGCAATGTAACGGAAAGCTGGCCCTTGCCGGAGCGACCCCATGATCCCCCCATTGAATATTGAGTACTTTTTGTAAAAGTGGATCCCTAATATGCCAGTTAATGACCCGCTTTAAGCTAAATAGGGCGAATTTCCCCATATGTTTGGTCCTGAACGGAATAGTGATATTGTCCCAAAAGCCGCTCATTTTAGGGATCAGCTGTATTTGCCGGGAAACTTTCCTGACCAAATTTAAATAGTACGTTAGTCGTTTTTTCTCATTTGGGAACCGTTTGCCCAATTCGTGTACCAAGGCGTCAAAATTCCCCGGTAGACAGATTCTTTCCTCGCCGATCCAGCACTGCTCATAACCTTTGGGGTTCATCCTGAAAAAAACAAGGTCGTTGGCAACTCCCAATCCTTCATAGAGCCTATTGGTCGATTCCCCTTCCCCGAGAAGGCCTATATAATGTACCCCAGGTGAAAATCGATGTCCGTTTAAATAGAAACTATGGCACCATCCTCCAGGAACGTCATGCTGCTCCAGCACCATTACCCTTTGCCCTGCCCGTGACAGGCAAATAGCGGCCGACAAACCTCCCGCTCCGGACCCGATGATAAGGGTATCAAGATCCTGTATTTTATTTGCTGTTGTCTTCATGGAGTATGG
>DATGQM010000042.1:0-12114 GCA_035304205.1 Arenibacter sp.
TGGGGGTATGTCCCCGAAGACCACGTAGTGGGCACTCCCATTTTTATCTGGATGAGCATAGACGGTATCAATGAGGGAATGGGCAATTGGAAAGTACGATGGGATAGGGTATTTACCACCGTCAGCGGGGACGGGGAGCCCACCTCCTACTTTAAATATTTCCTGATCGCCCTCGTCGCCTGGTTCGTATTTGATTTCTTTAGGAAAAGGAAGAAGAAAGTGGACAGTGAGCAGTAGGCAGTTATCAGTGTGAGTTATGAGTTATGAGTTATGGGAAATGATCACAGTCGCAGTTGGCGGTAAACGGGTTGAAGGTTTTTAAATTGACAAATCAACAAATTAACCCATTTCCAAATTGCTACATTGTTACATTAAAAAATCTCCAAATCATCAAATTTCCAAATCAACAAATTGCTACATTGCTACATTAATAAATTGCTACATTAAACAATGGAACTCCTCCTTCATCCCGGTTACCTCCCGAATATAGCCAATTTCGCGGCCTTGGTACAATATGATATCTGTTGGGAGGTAAAGGATAATTACCAAAAGCAGACCTATCGCAATCGTTGCTATATTTATACGGACCAAGGGATACATATGCTAAATATTCCCATAAAACATATCGCGGGCAAAAGAAGCAAACAAAAATATGCGGAGGTGGCCATTGATAACAGTTATCCATGGCAAAGACAACATTGGCGTACCCTGCAAACGGCCTATAGGACCTCTCCCTTCTTTGAGTTCTACGAGGATGAAATTGCCCCGCTCTATGAGCAAAGGTTCCCCTTGCTAATGGATTTTAACCTAAGGACCATAGCGACTATCTGCGATTGTTTACAAATGACCATGCCCCAAAGAACAACCGAAATATATCGACCTTCGGTAACGGACAGAGCGGATGGTAGGTACTTGGTCGATTCCAAGACCGTACTTCCATTGGAATTTCCAGAATATATCCAAGTTTTTAACGATCGGAATCCCTTTATTCCCAACTTAAGTATATTGGATCTCCTGTTCAATGAGGGCACCAACGCCCTAACCTATTTAAAAGGGATCAAATTAAATTTTCCGGATGCTTAGGTGGGGCCTTCATTACGGGATACATTTTTTGTTGCCCATCCTTGTCGGACTGCTTTTTTATAAGGGGCAACGATCAAAGGCAATACTCATTCTTTTGGGCGGCATCCTTATCGATATCGATCATTTATGGGCCGATCCCCTATTTGATCCCGACCGCTGTAGTATCAACTTTCACCCCTTGCATACCTATTGGGCCATAGCCTGCTATTTTATATTATTAGTGCCCCAAAAAACCAGAATATTCGGTATCGCCCTCCTTATCCATATTTTGGCGGACCTTACCGACTGCCTGCTGATGAGGGAACTTTAGTAGGGATCGGGCAATATTCAACTTCCTCCCTCCCAGGGAGGTGGTTTGCCCAAAGGAAACCGGAGGGTGTAATGTCGAGTTCATATAATAAGGTCAATATTCAACTTCCTCCCTCCCAGGGAGGTGGTTTGCCCGGAGGAGCAAACCGGAGGGTGTAACTCACTCCCCTCTCTTATCTTTCCTCTTTTCAGATCAATTATTATTTATAGAATATTATCCTTATTTTGCAATCTTGTTTGGAGAAATTAAAATATTATAATTCAATGGGAAATAATACGTTAAAAGGTTCGCTTACATCCGGTCGTAGGGAATTCATAAAAAAATCGGGGATCGCCCTTATCGGAAGCTCATTGGCCTACCCGGCCGTATCTTTTGGAGCATCCAATCTATATAAGGATTCTACGATCAAGGTCGGTTTGATCGGTTGTGGCGGAAGGGGCACGGGAGCTGCGGCACAAGCCCTGGAAGCAGATCCGAATGTAATCCTATACGCCATGGGCGATGTTTTTGAAGATCGCTTGGAGGAAGCCCATGCGGCACTGCTCAAGGTTTCCGGGGATAAGATAAAAGTCGATAAAAAGAATAAATTCATCGGTTTTGATGCCTACCAAAAGGTAATCGATTCGGGTGTAGATGTGGTATTGCTTACCACGCCCCCGGCCTTTAGACCGGATCACCTAACAGCGGCCGTAAATGCCGGAAAGCATGTATTTTGTGAAAAACCGGTGGCCGTAGACGCTCCCGGGGTCCATAAAGTCCTGGCCGCTGCAAAAATTGCGAAGGAAAAGAACCTAAGCTTGGTATCCGGATTTTGTTTTAGGTACGATTACTCCAATAGGGCCGTCTTCGGTCGCGTACTAAATGGGGAAATAGGGGATATAAAAACCGTGACCACTTTTAGGAACGGCGGGGAAGCCTGGTATATGGACCGACAGCCGAGCTGGACGGATATGACCTACCGTATGCGCAACTGGTATTATTATAACTGGCTATCCGGGGATTTCGTCGTGGAACAGGCCGTACATAGCTTGGATATGATGTCCTGGGTTATGGGAGATAAGATGCCCATAAGTGCTACCGGGACCGGCGGGAGACAGGTACGTATCGATAAAAAATACGGTAATATATACGACCATTTCGCCGTAGAATTTGAATATGCCAATGGGGCGAAAGGCTATCACTTTACCAGACAGCAAAGTGATACTTCCCATAAAAACAGCGTGGAGGCACTTGGTAACGATGGAAGCGCTATTGTACACATTGGCCGCAGATATGAGATTACGGGCAAGAACAAGTGGTCCTATCAGGGGGAAAGAAATAATATGTTCCAGACGGAACACGACGAACTCTTTGCTTCCATCCGGAGCGGAAAGCCAATGAACGATGGGGAATGGATGAGTAGTAGTACCATGTTGGCCATTTGGGCCAGGATGGTCGCATATACCGGACAGACCCTCACTTGGGAACAGGCCTTTAATTCCCAGGAATCCTTGGGACCCAAAATAGATGAATACAATTGGGACCTGGTCTGGCCGACCCCCCCGATCGCCATCCCCGGACAGACCAAATTCATTTAATTTCCTTATAGGTAAAAAAGCTCATAATTACTTGAAAAGCCCCTTTTAATAGGGGCTCTTTTATTGTCAGGGAGTTATGGGGTAAAAGGGGTCCCGAATCAAATTTTATTTTTCTCTTTATTCTTTTTCTCTTTATTCTTTTCTCTTTTGGCTATTGGCTTTTGGCTATAAGGAATCCATTTTAAACGAGGCCATTACCGGAAAGTGATCGGATAATTTAACATCGTAATTTTTATGGGCCCGCACCTCAAAGGCCTGATCCACCAGAATAAAATCTATCCGGACCGGATAATATTTAAAATTATAGGTCCTGCCGTACCCTGTCCCCTTCTCTAAAAAAGAATCCCACATATCCCCTTTGATCTGCCGGTACACATTGGAATATTGGGTATTGTTAAGATCACCACAAATTATTTTTTTATAGGGAGAGGCATTTCTGTCCTCGTTAAAAAGATCGGCCTGCTCCTGCTGTTTGGCAAAGGACTTGGCCATCCGCTTGATCAGCTTGGCCTTGGGTTCCCTAGAAATATGGCGCATACTAGGAACTATCCTATGCGATTGCAGATGCAGGTTATATACCCTTACAGTGTCCTTTTGTATTACAATATCGGCAAAAATGGCATTGTTGGCGGTGTCGGGAAAATCCAGGGAGCCCTTATTTACGATCGGAAATTTTGAAAAAATTGCCTGTACCACCTTTCCCGGCTCAATATTTACATAACTATATTGATACGCCTCAAAATTATTTTCTTTGTCCCGACGATGATCAAATTCCTGAAAGCAAACGATATCGGGATCCTCGGACCTGACCAGATCCACTATCTGCCGGCCAATGGTGTTCTCCTTGATCAATCCGATCTTATTAAATCCCCTCGCATTGAAACTCATCACGCTAATATCTTCCTTATCTATAGGCTGTTCGGAAAGCCTAAACTTAAAAAAGGTTCCCAAAAAGAAATAGCCCATGACCAATACCAGTAACGGAAACCATAGATAACGACTTCCTTGGACCCACCAATAGATCAAGAAAATAAAATTAAAAAGTACCAAGAGGGGCACCAATAGCGACAAAAGCGACAGATAGGGCAATTGGATCACGAAAATATGCGGTACCAGACAGGAGGCCAACAAAAGTGATCCAAGTATCAGATTAATGAAGAACAGGAATTTATTGATGTAGTAAAGGAATCCCACTTATTATTCTTTTCCTGCCTTGAACAAAAAATCCTTTTCCGCTTTGGATAGGCTCTCGTAACCGGATTTACTGATCTTGTCCAAAATAGCATCGATTTTACGTTGATGGCTCGCCTTATCATAATTTTCCTGTGCCCCCGAACCGTGGCTTCCCTTGCGATAGACCGTTTTCATGGGCGCTTTTTTCTTTTCCTTTGCCTTGAACATATTACCCAGACTGTCCAAGAACCTGCCAAACCACCCGCCAATATCATGGCCCTTTAGGAGTTGTACGGCATAATAATATCCTAGGGCCGCTCCCCCCAAATGTGCCAGACGGCCACCTATATTGGATCCCGTAGAAATCTGGACCAAATCCAACAAGACCACGAATACCCCTATATACCAAAGTTTTATGTTAAAAAATATTACCCGTACCTCTTGGTTGGGCAAATAGGTACAGATAAATATCAGGACTGCCGTAACTCCCGCCGAAGCGCCTATCAAGGAAGTATTGGTCGCTAACAGGGCGGGGAAAATATTATAACTGAGCAGAAAGATGAGGCCCCCCAATATGACCCCTAAAAAATAAACGTTGATAAACCGTTTCCTATCAAAGAGGTTAAGAAAGATCCTTCCCGTAAAGTAAAGCATGATCATATTCCAAAAAATATGGCCAAAACCCGAATGAAAGAAGGAATAGGTAACCAGGGACCAGGGTTGGGACAGGAACCGAAAAAAATCCTTGGGCAGCTCGAACCATTGGGAAATGGCCATCCCGGACGGACCGAAAAGAACACCTATGAGTCCCGCTATAATAAAAATACCTACATTAAGGACAATAAGCTTTTCGGCAATATTCAACCTATTGTAATAATATGAAATATTTAAATTTTGCATTACCGGTCCCAACGATTGTTGTTAAACTGATTTTTTTTCCAATACCACATCATCAAAAATCCGAACAGGGCTCCTCCGACATGGGCAAAATGTGCGATCCCGTTCCCAAAAATGGAATAGCCCGTAACCCCTGAAAATAAATCGAGGGCGATCAATACGGGAATAAAATACTTGGCTTTCACCGGTACCGGTATAAACATCAAGAAAAGCTCACTATTGGGATATGACATTCCAAAAGCCACCAGGACCCCGTAAATGGCCCCGGATGCCCCTACAGCAGGAGTATTGAACGCCCCAAGGAAACTATCGATGGTATCCTTGGAAGCCAAATCGTACCAACTGGGGCTATACTTACCACTAGTAATGATTTCCATTATCTGTTCCCTGGGAATTCCGGCACCCATCAAGGCTTCCAGGCCCTGATTAAAATAATAGTAATTTACCCCAGTATGGATCATGGCAGCGCCCAGGCCGGCCGAAAAATAGAAAAATAAAAACTTATTCCGCCCCCACATCCGCTCCAAGGGCGAACCAAAGGCCCAAAGGGCGTACATATTGAACAGAATATGCATAAATCCCCCATGCATGAACATATGGGAAAGCACTTGCCAAAATCCGAAATTTTCATTTTTCGGAAACCAAAGGGAGAACCATTGGTACATTTGGTCCCCGTACAATTGCGTGGCTATAAAGAATAGCGCATTAATAATGATCAAATGTTTTACTGCACCTGTAATTCTACCCATCTATATAAATTTTTTATCTATTTCGTCCTCGGTAATAGTAACGAAAATAGATTTATTAAAAGGACTTATCCTAGACTCCTTGCAAGCGAACAGATCGTTGACCAGGGCCGATCGGGAATCGCTGTCCAACACCTCCCCGGTCTTCACCGCCAAGGATTTTGCCATGGTTTTGGCCAGTACGTCGGTCTGTGAAAAGCCGTCCCCTACAAAATCCTGTTGATAATCCGAGATCAGCTGATCCAATATAATACCTACCTCACTTTCGGGGACCGATAAGGGCACCCCTGTAATCTTGATCTCCTCTTCCCCTATAGCCTCAAAAATAAAGCCGATAGCGATCAAATTATCCTGGATCTCCTTAATTATTCCACGATCCGATTTGGAAAAGGTCAAAGATAATGGAAATAACAATTGTTGGCTAACCGCTTTCTTTAGAGTAATGTTCCTTAGGAACTTTTCATACAGCACCCGTTGGTGCGCCCTGCTTTGATCGATGACCACCATTCCGGATTTGATCGTAGTCACAATATACTTCCTCCTTAACTGAAAGGTCGTGGACCCGGTATCCACCGTTTCCTTGGTATCCGCAAAAATAGATCCGGTTATGATGTCGGACTCAAAGCTTACGCTACTAAATCCCGCATCCTTGCCCAGATCGGATTCCATCCCCACGTACAGCTGCTCCCAGCCCTTTACATCCTGTTTCTGGAAGGCAGGTCTTTTATAAGCGGTATCGTCCTGTTGCTTGAAGGGATTAAATCCGGAATCTACAACTACCCGTGGCAACTCTGCCCCCCTATCCTTGTAATCATAGGGAGTTTCCAGGTTCTGGTCCCGCTCAAAATCCAGGGAGGGCATTACGTTAAACTGTCCCAAACTATGTTTTACAGTAGATCTTATTATGGCGTACAGGGTATGTTCGTCATCAAATTTGATCTCTGTTTTGGTAGGATGTATGTTAATGTCGATAGAAGCCGGATCTACGGTCAAATACAAAAAATAACCCGGATGGTTCTCTTTTTTTATAAGCCCGTCAAAGGCGGCCGTGATGGCATGATGGAGATATGGACTTTTTATAAATCGGTCGTTTACAAAAAAAAACTGCTCTCCCCTGCTCTTCTTGGCATACTCGGGCTTGCTGATATATCCGCTGACCGTTACCACCTGTGTATCTTCCTGTACGGGCACCAATTTCTCGTTGGTCCTGCCACCAAAAACATTTACGATACGCTGCCGATGGTTGGAACCGGGCAGATTAAAGATCTCGCTCCCGTTATTATAAAAATGGAAGGCTATGGAGGGGTGGGCCAATGCCACCCGCTGAAACTCGTCTATGACATGCCTTAACTCCACTTGGGTGGATTTTAGAAAATTACGGCGGGCCGGAATATTGAAGAACAGGTTCTTGACCATCATGGAAGTACCTTTCGGGGCTACGGTCACCTCCTGTGAAATAATCTTGCTCCCCGCTATCTTGATATGGCTTGCTACATCGTTCCCCGTAGTCCGGGTCTGCATTTCTACATGGGCTATGGCCGCTATGGAAGCAAGGGCCTCCCCCCTAAAACCATTGGTGCTCAGGTTAAAAAGGTCTTCGGCCTTTCTGATCTTGGAAGTTGCGTGCCGCTCAAAACTGAGCCGCGCATCGGTGGCGCTCATACCCATTCCGTCATCGATTACCTGGATAAGGGTCTTGCCCCCCTCCTTAACGACCAGTTTAACAGTAGAGGCACCGGCGTCGATCGCGTTCTCCAATAACTCCTTGACTACCGAGGCGGGGCGTTGTACAACTTCCCCTGCGGCAATTTGATTGGCCACATGATCTGGTAAAAGTTGAATTATATCCGCCATTATTGTCCGAGGAAAATAGATAGATCAAAATCTATGATATAAAGAAAAAGAAGGGTCAATATCGCAATGATGATGATCAATCTTATATTTTGGCCACGGTTTCCCGATTGCTTTAAATCGCCAATGGCGCGGGTAAATTTACCCTTTAAGCCCGTCCGACCGTCCATGGTAGGCCTAAATTTATCCAATTTATGTTCTATCTTATAAGGATTGCCCTCCCCTTTATCGTCATAGTAACGCGGCGAATAACTGAACTTCTTATTTTTTCGCAATCTTGTAAACTTTCCCATAGCCATTATATGGCGAAGTTACTCAAAATTGGAAAAATATGCTGTATGTAGGTTGCCAAAAGATGTTAACATTAAAGGCAGGGCTATATCTGTTGGGGGATAGTAAGACTGGGAGAAGGGGGAAGATAAATACGTTCTTCTGCCCTATGGGCCTATTTCCCTAGGTTGGCCATCTTAATGGCGGCAATTGCCGCCTCGGTACCCTTATTACCGTGCACCCCCCCGCTACGGGCAATGGCCTGGGCCATATTATTATCCGTTAGGACGCAGAAAATAACGGGCACATCGGTATTTACATTCAAATCCATAATGCCCTGTGCGGTCGCACTACAAACAAAGTCGAAATGCTTGGTCTCCCCTTGTATTACGCTGCCGATTGCAATTACGGCGTCTAATTCTTGGGATTGGATCATTTTTTTTGCTCCGAACGTCAGTTCAAAACTCCCCGGAACGTTCCATCGGAGAATATTTTCCGCTTTGGCCCCACAGTCCAACAAGGCTTCAAGGGCTCCTTGATAGAGTCCCTCCGTAATGGTTTCGTTCCATTCGGAAACCACGATCCCAAACCGAAAATTTTTCGCATTTGGGATCGTGGTCTTATCGTAGGCCGATAAATTCTTATTAGCGGTAGCCATTTTAAATACTTTTTGCCTTCCCTATAAAGGCATCAATGGTAATGGCTTCTTCCGAAGTGGAGAACTGGTCCTTTATCCTTTGAAAATATTTTAATGCCTTTTCCTTATTGTTCAATTCCAATGCGGTAACCCCGGCCTTGTATAAAAATTTTGGTGTGGTATAATCGTTCGTACTATGGGCCACGGCTTTCTCATAATATTCCAAGGCGTCGGAGGGCTGGTTCAATTGTAGGAAAGCATCCCCTATACTTCCTTTGGCCACGGCGCCCAAGACCATATCCTTGGAAGAAAATCCTTCCAGATACTTAATGGCCTCGTCATATTTTTGCATGTTCAGGTATGCCATTCCGGCGGAATATTTGGCCAAGTTCGCAGCCGGTGTCCCATTGTATTGATCAATAATATCCAGAAAACCATATTTGCCCTCCGCTCCGTTCAATGCCAAGGTAAATAAAGAATCCTTTTCCGCCGTAGCGAACAAGGCCTGATCAAAATATTGTTGTGGATATAACATTTCATTGGCGGCACTCGCAGCCTTTGGTTTCTGCACAAATTGAAAATAGGCCATATAGCCCAAAACGGCAATGGCAATGACGCCGATTACGCCCAAAACATAGTTTTGATTCCGAGAGACCCATTCCTCGCCCCTTGAAGCCCCTTCGTCCAATGTACTAAATACGCCCGCAGTTGTACTTCCCTTCGCATCCAATAGATTTTCCTCCTCTTTGTCCTTAGGTTTAAAACCTTTTTTCTTGTAAGTTGCCATTTTCGAATTTTATTAACCGCGCAAAAATAATAGTTTTATCCATAATCCAAGCCCTATTTCTGGTTATTTTTAGATATTTTGCAGTTTACTTGACTATTGAAAAATAAAAAATTTACTTCGCAGAATGTTTCTAAAGAAATTATCGCTTATCAATTATAAAAATTTTGCTTCCCAAGACTTTGATTTCGACACGAAGATCAACTGTTTTGTGGGCGATAATGGCATAGGAAAGACAAACGTTCTGGACGCCATATACCATCTATCCTTCGGGAAAAGTTATTTTAATCCGGTAGCTACCCAGAATATTAGGCATGGGGAGGATTTTTTCGTTATCGAAGGGGAATTCCAAAAAGAGGACAGGGAAGAGAAAATTCTTTGTAGCCTAAAAAAAGGCATGAAAAAAGTGATCAAGCGTAATGCCAAGGTCTACGATAAGTTTTCGGACCATATCGGCTTTATACCACTTGTCATTATTTCCCCCGCCGATCGCGATCTCATCGTAGAAGGAAGCGAGACCCGTCGAAAATTTATGGACGGGGTCATCTCCCAATCGGACAGGCCGTATCTGCAGAGTTTAATACACTACAACAAAATATTGGGGCAACGCAACTCCCTGCTAAAGTATTTTGCCGTAAACCATACCTTTGACAGGACCACCCTCTCTGTCTATAACGAGCAATTGCAACGGTACGGCAACGAGATATTTGCGAAGCGATTGGCGTTCCTAGAGGCATTTATCCCGATTTTCAAGGAACAGAACCTTGCTATTTCGGGAGGGAAGGAGCCTGTAGATTTAACATATCACAGTAAGTTATTGGAGCGAGATCTATTAACTTTATTGGAAGAAAATCTAGAAAAGGACATGGCCCTTCAGTATACCGGGGCCGGTATACATAAGGACGATCTTTTCTTTGAGATAGACGGACATCCCATTAAAAAATTCGGGAGCCAGGGACAACAGAAATCGTTTTTGATCGCCTTAAAACTGGCACAGTTTTATTTCATTAAGGAACAGGCGGATACCACCCCCCTTTTATTGTTGGACGATATCTTTGATAAATTGGATGAAAACAGGGTAGCACATCTTATCCGCCTGGTGGACGAAGCCAATTTCGGGCAGATATTCCTAAGTGATACACATGCCGAAAGAACGGAGAATATCGTTAAAAACATTCATCAATCCTATAAAATATTTAAACTATAAACATGAGGCACCTATATCCGATCTTGGTATTCCTGATTATTACCGCCTGCAAGGAAAAAGTGACCTTGGGTCATATTCCCGATATAAACGGATATTGGGAAATAGAAAAAGTGACCTTCCCCGATGGCACCGAAAAGGGATACACGGTGAATACCAGCATTGACTATATCGAAATAAAAGGTCAAAAGGGCTTTCGCAAAAAGGTACAGCCAAAATTAAACGGGACCTATAGCACCTCCCACGATGCGGAACCCTTTGACCTGGTCGAAAAAAAGGGTGTTTTTACCCTGCATTATAAAAATACCCTAAGCGAATGGGAAGAAAAAATTACGGGCCTTTCCAAAAATAACTTTACACTGACCGATCAGGAAGGTATTTCTTATCACTATAAGCGATTTGAACCTATTAATCTGGAATGAACATGGGCAAAAGAAAAAATGACAACCTAAACTTGAGTGAGGCCCTGCAGGAGTTCATCGTTGAGAATAAACTACAGAAAGGAATGGACAGGGTGAATGCGCGGGAAGCATGGAAAAGCTTAATGGGCAATGGGGTCAACAACTATACCACGGCCATTGAATTACGGAACAGCACATTATTTGTATCGCTCTCCTCCTCGGTGCTAAGGGAAGAATTAAGCCATGGCACAACAAAGATCATAAACATGCTGAACGAGGAACTGGGAAAAGATCTGATCACTAAAATCGTACTGCGCTGACTTTGTACAAGTATTAAGTACAAAGTATTGAGTATTGAGTATTGAGTATTGAGAGATAGGCTGTTTAAATGCAATAATTTGTTAATTTGAAGATTTGTTAATTTGAAAATTTAGATTTGGCTTCTATAGATCGATCAGGGCAGGATTCAAGCTCCTCCCCTTGCTAAGGGGAGGTGGTTTGCCCGAAGGAGCAAACCGGAGGGGATGATGCGTGCAGGATCCAAGTTCAAGGTCCAAAGTTTGATCAGTGCAGGATTCAAGCTCCTCCCCTGCTAAGGGGAGGTGGTTTGCCTGAAAGAGCAAACCGGAGGGGATGATGCGTGCAGGATCCAAGTTCAAGGTCCAAAGTTTGATCAGTGCAGGATTTAAATTCCTCCCTTTAGGGAGGTGGTTTGCCTGAAAGAGCAAACCGGAGGGTGTAATCTTAAATTTCTCTACTCTTTCCTCTTTTTTCTCTTCTCTCTTCTCTTTTGGCTTTTGGCTTTTGGCTTTTGGCTTTTGGCCAGTGCCTATAAGCGGTAAGCGGTAAGCGGTAAGCGGTAAGCGGTAAGCGGTAAGCGGTAAGCGGTAAGCGGTAAGCGGTAAGCGGTAAGCGAAAAAAAATAAAAAAAGCTGGATGTCCAAACTTTATCGCATAAAGCCTATTGCTTAAAGCCTATAGCGGAACAAAGCCGACCAAAAATCGACTTTGTTGCTTTTATAATTAAAAAACCTACTTAAAAAATTTCCCTTCCCGAGAAATGAAAACCACCTTCAATAGCTGCATTTTCATCGCTATCCGAACCATGGACCGCATTCTCCCCAATAGAGGTCGCAAACAACTTGCGGATAGTACCTTCTGCGGCCTCTGCAGGGTTAGTG
>DATGQM010000043.1:0-2707 GCA_035304205.1 Arenibacter sp.
CATTTTAATAACAGTGTTTTCATATTTTTATTTTTTCATTAGGTTTAAACAATTATTTTGCTGTAAGCTGTAAGCAATAAGCATTAGGCAAAAGCTATTCATTTTTGAACCATGTTCCCTGCCTACTGCAACTGCCAACTGCTGACTTTCCTTGAACCTTGAACAGATTCACCGCCTACTAACCCATCTCAATACTCAATTCTCTGTGCTCAATACTCTTCTGATACCAATAAATATAAATATAAAAACGGAGTAATAGATAAAAAAGGGAATGATATAGTCGGCCTTTCCCAAAACCAACATCGTGCCGATGATCAGCAGTTGAAATCCCAGTCCAAATGTGGAAACAGCCGTCATCAACCAATTGGGAAGTCGCCCATTTACCGGTGCCTTTGGATCTAGGCGATAAATTATCCGATCAAAATTCCCATAAAATAATTTATACCACCAAAATAATATATCCACATTTCTTTGTCGCTCTCCGGGCATCGCCCTAGGAGTAGCAATCTCGAATATTCGACTGGTAGTATCGCCCTCATACCTGTTTCTCAAGATCACATAGTAGTAATTATACAAGGTTCCCTGTAATTGTACCCCTATAAAGGCCAAGGCGGCAAGGGCATAATCGGTATCGGTGATATACCATAGGGCCACAAAAATCAGTATATTCAAAACTATATCGGCAATGGAGTCGAAATAACGCCCGGTATAGGAGGGCGTATTTTTTATACGGGCCAATTCCCCATCGGCCGCATCCAAGACGGATTTTATGATCAAAAAAATGGCCGTGGCCCAATAAAAACCTTTTATCATGCATATAACCGCCAACACGCCCGAAACAATAAACCAAAAAGTAATGTGCAAGGGGGAAATGGCGGTATTGCGAAGCCTGTTGGCAATAATCAGGGCCACAGGCCTACCGTAATCGGAAAGATCTAAAAATTTATGGCCTTCTGGTAATTTAGACATATTTGTTTTTTTATCGCCCTTGGGAATCTCCTAGGAATTCCATATAAAAAAGCGGGGAGGGAAAATATCTTACCTATGCCTCCAATATCGCCAGTTGTTGCAATATATCCTCTTGACTCACAGGGTATGGTGCTTTTTCCACTATAGTCCTATAAAGATCATCGAACAAGTGGATATAGGATGATTTTATAGATTCGGTTTCCTCTACCTGCTTCTCCCCTTCCTCATTGATCGTATATAGGAGTCCATTTTTATTGGCTTCCTCCAATCCGAACAAGGGATTCCCGGGCGCCATGCCCTGGAGGAGTTGTTTTTCCTGAATATCCGTCCGATCCTTTATATAGGAACCTTTGGAACCATGAAGCACAAAAGAGGCCTGTGGCTGTACAACTAGCATGCTCATGGTAATGAATACCTGAAAACCTTCGGGATACAATAAATGGATATGGGCATAATCATCTACCTGGGTATGGGGACGGAAATGCCCCGTATGTTTTCTCCATTCGGCGGGGTGTCCGAACAAGGCGATAGCGGCATCCAATAAATGGGGACCCAGATCGTACAACAGTCCACTCCCGGGTACAGGGGTTTCCTTTGCTACTTTTGGGCCGATGTTATAACGGTATCGATCAAACCGGAGATGGGCCTCTACCAAAGTCCCCAACTTGCCCGAATCCAGCGCTTTTTTTACGGATAGGAAGTCGCTATCATAGCGCCGATTTTGATAGGGCAAAATATAGAGATCTCTTTTACCGGCCTCAGCAAACAATTCTTGGGCTTGTGCGACCGTAACGCAAAAGGGTTTTTCCACCAAAACATGTTTGTCGGCCCTGAGCGCCTTTAGGGCAAATTCGAAATGGGTGAGATTGGGCGTATTTACCACGATCAGATCGATGTCCCCATCCTCCAATAGCCGATCTACACTATCATAGCTTATAATATCCGGATAATCCAGCTGCGCCTGCTTTTTAGTCCTTTCCACTACGGCTACCAGATCAAACCCCCTATGTTCCTTTAAAAAGGGCCCATGAAAAAGCTTTCCGGACATTCCGTAAGATAAAATTCCAGTTTTTATGATCTTATTTGTCATTGTTTTGGGTTAAATGGTGAATGGTAATCCAATACTTTGTACTCGATCAGGGCGCATGGCAATGCGCCCCTACAGCATTAATACTTAATACTTGAGTTTGCTCCGAAAACTCAAGTTAAAGAGCTAAAGAGTAAAAAAGTCCATAAAAGATTTCTTACGATTTTTAAATAACTAGAAATCAATATATTATATTTTTAGTAAACTGAACTTTTGCTGAATAATATCTAAAATCCACTTTTCAGAGTGGACTCATACTTAATACTATAATAAACTCGCCAAACTCTTTTCCAAAACCTCAATTTTCGCCAAGGCATCCGCTTCCTTTTTGCGTTCGATCTCGATAACCTGTCCCGGGGCATTATCTACAAAACGTCCGTTGGATAGTTTCTTCCTTACGGAGGCCAAAAAGCCCTTGGTATAGATTAATTCCTCCTGTAATTTATCGATTTCCGCCTTTATATCTATGGTACCGCCCATTGGAATAAAATACTCATTGGAATTCACCCTAAAGGCCAATGCACCTTCTACGGCACCATCAACATACGTGATCTTGGAGACATTGGTCAACTTGGCGATCACCATATCCCAATCCCTTGAAACGGATCCCTCATTGAGAACGGAAAGCTCCAACGATTCCTTCATGGGAAT
>DATGQM010000044.1:0-5349 GCA_035304205.1 Arenibacter sp.
AATAATTCCATAACCATAACGCTACCCAAGAGAATGGGAACCAGATTGCGGAAAGGGGTTTTTGAAAAATGTCCCTTCAACCAGGATAGGTTCCCTTTCCAGTCCAATACCTTGTCCATAGAACTCTGTATAAAGGTGATGATCAGGAAAAGCAGTAAAAGAAGTTCGGTAGCATGTTTCGATATAAGGTCCATATAAAAAAAATTTAAGGGTTCGTTTATGCCGCCTTTTGATGCAGTAAGCGGGTCAGTTTTATGGATAGGTCCATCAATATCAACTTGGAATTGCCATTTCTTTCAATATGGTAACTGGCATCCTCCAATTCCTGTACGATCGATAGGATATTGTTTCCATGTACAAAAGGGGCAAATTTTTCCAATTGGAAACCTTCTACATGCATGCGCATAAATGCGAGGTCCCCGGCATTATAATTGATCAAAAGGGCCTGTCTCATTACGGAGATGCAATAATCGAGAAATTTTTTTTGGGTTTCCCTCCCCGTCTTGGCCACCAATTCACTCCAGGAAATAAGGTCGTGGATCGCGGCTTTGTTCCCCTTGGCCTTAAAGGCCGTCCGGACCCATTGTACGAACCACTTCTCAAAGACCAGGTCCTCGGAATCATTGTTCATAAAATCGAGGGCCTTGTTAAAATTGCCATTGGCCTCGTGGGAAATCCTAAGAGCATCATGCCTGGATACGCCCCTTTCTTCCAAGGCCAGTACTATGGCTTCTTCCGCAACAGGTGGAAAGTGCAAGATCTGGCATCTCGATGTGATCGTCTGTATGATCTGTCCCTCATCCTCCGCTATTAAGATCAATATCGTTTTCTCGGGCGGCTCCTCTATAAGTTTTAAAAGTTTATTGGCCGTAGCGGTATTCATTTTTTCCGCCATCCAAACGATCATGGCCTTATAACCTCCTTCGTACGACTTAAAGGAGAGTTTCTTTACCATATCCAAAGCCTCATCCACACCGATCTGACCTTGTTTATTGTCTATCCCAATAGATCTGTACCAATCGAAAAGATTTCCGTAGGATTGCTCCTTGACAAACTTTCGCCATTCTTCCAAATAATTATCGCTTATGGCATGACTCTTAACCTTTTCGGAATTGGAGACCGGAAAAACAAAATGCACGTCGGGATGCGACAAGGAATTAAATTTTAAATTGCAACTACTGTCGCCCGTATCATTTTCCCCGTTCCGATTTCCACAAAGTATATACTGCACATAGGCCAAGGCCATTGGCAAGGTGCCACACCCCTCGGGGCCCACAAAAAGTTGTGCATGGGGAATACGTCCTGCATCCGCACCGGAGGTTAGGTGGTTCTTAATATGGGCAAGCCCTAAAATATCATTAAATAACATGTTCCAAATATAATGGATTATCCATAACCATTAGATGGACAGTGCGGGGAAAAATCTCTACATTTGCCTTTCTCTTAAACTTTATTCAAATGCAAACTATCAAGGATTTTAATTTTAAAGATAAAAAGGCATTAATACGGGTCGATTTTAACGTTCCCTTGGATGCTGATTTCACGGTTGCCGATGACAATAGGATCACCGCCGCAAAACCGACGATCATAAAAATTTTGGAAGATGGCGGTAGTGCCGTCTTAATGAGCCACTTGGGCAGGCCGGATGGACAAGTGAACCCCGACCTATCCCTACAACACATCGTTAAGAAAGTATCCGAAGTACTAGGGGTAAATGTGAAGTTCTCCAAAGCATGCGTGGGTCCCGAAGCGGAAAAAGCGGTGGCCGACCTAAAAAACGGCGAAGTATTGCTGCTCGAAAATCTTAGGTTCCATTCCGAGGAGGAGAAAGGGGATATGGATTTTGCAAAACAACTGTCCAATTTAGGCGATATTTATGTAAACGATGCCTTTGGCACCGCCCATAGGGCCCATGCATCCACGACCATAATCGCACAGTTCTTTCCGGGAAAAAAATGTTTCGGTTCCTTAATGGCCAAAGAAATAGAGGCCATAGAAAAAATTATGCGTACGGGCGAAAAACCGGTAACGGCCATTTTAGGCGGTGCCAAAGTATCTTCCAAGATTACTATTATAGAAAACATCCTGGACAAGGTAGACCACCTGATCATCGGGGGAGGAATGACCTATACCTTTGTTAAGGCCAAGGGTGGAAAAGTAGGCGATTCCATTTGTGAGGACGATAAAATGGACCTGGCCCTGGAAATACTGGAAAAAGCCAAGAAAAAGGGCGTGCAGGTACATATTCCGGTAGATGTTCTGATCGCCAACGATTTTAGTCCGACTGCCGATACCAAAATTGTTGCCGTAGACCAGATTCCGGACGGGTGGCAAGGGCTGGATGCGGGACCCAAGACTTTGGAAATTTTTAAGCAGGTCATCCAAAAATCCAAGACCATATTATGGAACGGACCTATAGGCGTTTTTGAAATGGAGCCCTTTGCCAACGGCACCATAGCGATCGGGGATTATATTGATGAGGCCACCCAAAAAGGTGCATTTTCCCTAGTTGGGGGCGGGGACTCCGTAGCGGCCGTAAAACAATTTGGCTTTGAAGAAAAAGTGAGTTACGTTTCTACCGGCGGAGGGGCCATGCTAGAAAGTTTGGAAGGCAGGACCCTACCGGGGATCGCTGCAATATTGGAATAAATAAGCCGTTATATTTATTAATCTATAGGTTAAGGTCAAAAGCTACACGGAAAGACCTTATATTTCTTGTAGCTTTTGGCTTGACCTAATACCTGGGAGCACCGTTTTTTTATACTGACAAAAATTTATTTAGAAGTTATATAAAAAAACACGATTTTCGTAGGTCCAGATAAAAAATATAACTCCATGAATGTCCCCAAAATTATTTTGCTGAACGTTTTTGCCTTGGTCGCCCTAACTACGATCTCGGCCCAGGAACCCGATTCCATTCCCAATAACAAATTCGACCAGAGGGCGGTCCCCGATAGAGAAGTGGATACTACCGCCATGGATATGGAAGGATTGGAACTAATGGATATTATGGATTCCCAGGACAAAATACAGGACAATCCCCTGATACTCCTAAAGGGACAGAAAACATATGCCCTAAACGATCATGCCCAGGCGGCCGCCTACGATAGTTTATGGTTAAAGGAACTCTATAATAGCACCTCCCTGTACGATTCCATTTATAGTGATATCGTTACCATGGAGATAGATACCCTCTATTATACCAATGTGGACACGGACACCTTAAAGGCCCGACTAGCGCTCCTAAATCAAAGGACGCCCTTTAATATTGCCTATAATCCCTCCTTGGAGAATGTAATACGGTCTTTCCTGACCCGCAGAAGGGGACTGATGGAAAGAATGTTGACGATCAGTCAGTTTTACTTTCCCTTGTTCGAGCAGGAACTGGACAACCAGAACATCCCTTTGGAACTAAAGTATTTGGCCATTATAGAATCGGCCCTAAACCCCAGGGCCAAATCCAGGGTAGGTGCCACAGGCCTATGGCAATTTATGTACGGCACGGGCAAGATGTACGACTTGGATGTGAACAGCTATGTGGATGAAAGAAGCGACCCCATCAACTCTACCAAGGCGGCAAGCCTGTACCTAAAAAGACTACACAAAATATTCAACGATTGGGATCTGGCCCTGGCCGCCTATAATTCGGGCCCGGGGAACGTAAATAAGGCGATCAGGAGGTCCGGCGGATATACCAATTATTGGAACATCAGAAAAAATCTTCCCAGGGAAACCGCAGGCTATGTTCCGGCATTTTTGGCCACTATGTACATCTTTGAATATGCGGAGGAGCATGGGTTTAAAAAACAGATCGTAGATCGGCCATACTTTGAAACGGATACCGTTCATGTAAAGAGCATGATCACTTTCGATCAAATTTCCGAACTGGTAGGTATAAGCATAGAGGAACTGAAAATTTTAAATCCCGCCTATAAACTGGACGTTATCCCCTATGTAAAGGACAAAAATTATACGCTCCGTCTTCCTTTGGACGCATTGGGAAAATTTGTCAACAATGAGGAAGCCATTTATGCCCATGTGGAGGCACAAATAAAATCCAAGGAAAAGCCCTTGCCCCAGATCGTACAATCCGAAAATGAGATCAGATATAAGGTAAGGAGCGGCGATTTTCTTGGAAAAATTGCGGAAAGATATGGTGTTGGCGTGAGCCAAATAAAAAGTTGGAACGGATTAAGGAGCAATAACCTGAGAATCGGGCAACGATTAACTATATATCCCAGAAAGAATCACGGGGTGGTATCCAGCTCTGGGAATACAAGCAAAAACCCAACAAATACGGTATCTAGTACGGGTTCAAAAGTGCATACCGTGCGAAGTGGTGACTCCCTTTGGACCATTTCAAAAAAATATCCTGGAATTACTATCGATAATTTACGAGATTGGAACGGTATTAGTGGTAACGATTTAAGACCTGGCACAAAACTAAAATTGTGCGATTGTTCATCGTAAATCAACAATTCCATGAAAACAACCTTTACCCTTGCCCTTGCGAGCTTTCTAATTTTAATTTCCTGCAATACCGCACCAAAAAAAACGTATTTACCGGAATCGATCGGGGCCATAAACTCGCTATCCATAGTTATGGACAACCAACTATGGGAAGGCAAGGTCGGAGACCATGTAAGGCAATATTTTGCCGCTCCGGTATTGGGACTGACTTGGGACGAGCCACTGTTTACGATCAACCAAATGCCCGTAGAGGTATTTTCCGGATCCATTTTAAAAACCCGTTCTATACTATTTATCGCCCAGGACACCTTGAGCCTGGCGCATATTAAGACCGACGTATATGCCTCGCCCCAAAAGGTGGGAGTTATAAAGGGGACCTCGGAGGACGAAATTATAAAAAACCTGGACGCAAAGGCCAAGGAGATGATCACTGCCTTTAAGGATGTGGAAATCGAGGAAGCGCAAAAACGGTTCTTAAAATCCCTGAACAGGGAAACCGTACTGGAAGATAAATTAGGCGCAAGCCTCTCCCTCCCATCTATCTATAAAGTAGGGAAACAGGAAAATAATTTTGTGTGGATCGATCGGCAGATCCAAAAAGGGACCATGAACATAATTGCATACGATGTTCCCGGCGATTTTTTTAAAAATGATACCACCTTTATAAAAGATATTATAACGCTACGCGACTCCATAGGCAAACAGTATATCCCAGGACCGGATGTCCCGGGAAAAATCACCTATATGATGACAGAAAAAGCCTTTGCCCCCTATGTATTCCCCGATGAGATCTCTGGGAGAAAGGCGGTAAGGGTTCAGGGCGTTTGGGAAATAAACGGCTATCCCATGGCCGGCCCTTTCCTGACCTATATTATAAAT
>DATGQM010000045.1:0-3570 GCA_035304205.1 Arenibacter sp.
TGGACTTTTGGTCTTCCGAAGCCCCATCGACCTGGAGCCGATTTAGATTTTCCTGCCAGGTATCCCGGGTGTTGGACTTTAATCCCTCAAAATCCCAATCGGGTATTTCCCTTGCTAAATTTTCGCGCGCCTGTTCCAAACTAATAAAGGAAGTGGCTACCCTTACCTTTACCTTCTCATTTTTTTTGGTCTTGAATGAGATATAACCGCCCATGCGTTGACCGTATTGCTCGGTTCCCATTACCTGGACATCGGGTTCCGTGCGGAATGAGTTCCATGTGCCATAGGATTCAAAGGTCTTATCAAATTGTATGATATAATATCCTTTGAAGTTCTTAAGCTCGGGCCCTAAGTGTGCGGACATCCTTTCCGGATTATATCCCCTTATTTCCTGTTTTTCGACATCGATTTCCAAATATCCTTGAAATGGGATTTTATTCTCGGTGATATTGATGCCCTGGACAACTATATGGGATTCCCCCGATTCGGGAAATGTAAACTGGAACATACCAGCCCGGGATGCCGCAGCTATTTCACCTTTTATTTTTTGATCGTTCTCCCCCATTATAACCGAATAATAGTGCGGCCCCGAAACCTCATCATCATGTGAAAATGGCATGGCCCGATCTTTGGGCAGGAATTTTAATTGCCCTACCTGGGGCATCAGGGAAACATAGCCATAATCTCCCATCCAGACCGTGGGTTGGTGCGTTGCCATAAAGCCCTGTATCGTATTGTCCTCATACACATAGGGCATTTCACTGATCTTATTTTCCCTGGTCTGGGCTACAAAATTGGTCATGGCAAAAGGTGTACCTACACAGGGCATGGTACCGCCCCCATCCAAACCATCGGCAAAACCAAGGGCGGAACTGCCAATTAGGGGATTAACATAATCCACTGCCAATTTTTCTTGGGAAAAAACCCATTGAACGTTAAATAAAAGAAGGCATATAATTATCTTTATCGAATTTACTCCCATGATTTGTCTGCTTGTTTATTAGAGGTTACTTTTCCTGTTCTTAAGTTTACTTGAATATGGTCCGATGGTTCCCCGTTCAAAAATTTATTGAACACCTGCATCAGATCGGTAATATACTTTAGGGTATCGTCGTTTTCCAAATTAGTGGATTCCCGGTCCAAAAAGGATTCTATAACATAACGATAGGCCCGGAGACGTTCCTCCCCAATATCGTCCTTGGCCAGTTCATCCGCACTGCGCAAACGGTACAGGTCGAAGAGAAAATCGAAGCCCGACCAATTTTCCAATTCCTTTAAATCGATTTGGGATATCTCGGTCCCGTTAAATGTATTCATTGAAGAATTTTGAACCGCTAGGTCCAAGATTTCCCTTCCGTTCAAATTGGAAAAATAGGATATAAAACCATCTGGCCATTCTTGGGGCAAAAAACGTAAGCGAACGAGCTCCCTTAAATGCCAATCCGTGTATTGGGGATAGGTGTCGGATGCCAGTACCGATCTGTTCCAAATAACGGCAGCCCCCCGATTGCTTAAATAATCATGTTCCTTTTGATAGAGGCCAAAAAGCTCGTTAAAGCGAGGGACCGATTCGAGCACAATAGTTTGTACATCGATACTTTCATTGCTTTTGACCGTGGCCAATTTATAGGCTGGTTTATAGGCCGCCAGGGAGGGGGTCTGTATATTGACCAAGGTATTTCCTTCTTCCGAAGTATAGATACCAGTGTCGTTCAGGTGCATATGGCCCCCAAAATGTAATTTCACCCCGATATCCGCAAATGTCCGGGAAATAGATTCCATAGGGACCCTTCCCAATTGCATTTGCCCTCCAATACCCAATCGTCGGATGTCTTCGGAGGCCCCATCGTTAAAATCTACCATGGGGTAATGGCTAAATGCGATCAAGGTCTTGCCAAAAGCTTCGGCCTCGGTGGCGACTTTGGAAACCCAATCGATCAAATAATCTTTGTGATCCGGCACATTATTATAGCCACGTCCCACGCCCGGGTAATAAACGGAACCATTTTTCGGATTTTCGGTCTTTATAAAAACATTGGCATCCAGCGCCAACAACCAAAGTCCGTCTACAGGTTCCACCACATAGCTAAGGTCAGGAAAGGGATAGCCGTCTTTAATTTTATTGTGGTTCCGGTATTCCATATCCGATTTTGCCATGGCCTTTTTATAGGAATAAGACCCATAGTCATATTCCGAAAACGGACTGGCCCAATACCGGTCGCTCTTTTGGGGAAAAAATCCAAAATCCCCGAACATATCCGAAACTTCCAAATAGCCCAGGCTCTGGATATCTTTGGTAACCACTACGGGATGTTCTTTTTTTAGATCCGGTACATACATGCCCTTTTCGCTCATAATGGGCTGTGGCATGCCTCCTTCCCCGAAAAAATCCCTTTTTCCGGCCTTACTGGCAAAAGGCTCCACTACATCATGGTTTCCCGTAATCAGGAAAAAACGCATCCCATGGTCGTTCGTGTAACGCTCCAAGATTTGTTTAAACCCACGTAAATGTATCGGTTGTCCGTCATCGGAAAAATCGCCCGGAAGGATCACCAATTTAATATCCCGTTCCACTAGATCGTCCAGAGCGGCCAAAAAGGCAAAATAATTCTCATTGAAGAGGCGGGTGGACTTCAGTTGCGACTGCATGGTCCTGAAAATGGCCCGTTTTCCATTTATGGGATTTAATATCCCCGGAAATGCGCCGGCTTCGAATTCCCCGTACACATCATGAAAATGTATGTCCGCCAGTACGCCGATCCGTAATGGATAGCTTGCCCTGTCGGAGTTATTTAATGCGGTCGTAACCGAACAGGATGTTCCCAGTACGAGATATAGTATCAAGAGACATCTCCCTATTTTAAAATTGTTCATTTTTTAAAAATACGATTATTCATCCAATACCTTATCAACAAATAAAATTACAAATAGCCTTTTAAACCAAGCGCCCTGCTTTTGACAGGGCGCTAGATTCAAACTAAAAATCAACTAACTCAAAATTTATATTGATCATCAATTATGATAAAACCCTTATCGATTTTAATTATTGAATAGATCTGTGACCTCCGCTGGGGTCAGTACTTTATTATAGATCCTTAGATCATCCATAAAACCGGTCAGATTCATTCTGGTCTGGCTACCGGCATTATAGACTCCGCTACCATCTTCCCAGATATTTATCGGGTAATCCGTAGTAACGTCATACAACGGACCATTGTTCAGTCTGCTTATATCCTGATCCGCAATCTGATATTCGACACCGTCCCTATATACGTAAAGAACTGCATTGGTCCTGTCGAATACCGCGGTAATCATGTGCCATTGGTCGTCTGCGATTCCGGGTGCCATCGGACTTACCTCCTTGGCCCTCCAATCGAACCTAAAATCACCTTTGGGATCGGGCGCCGCTTTTACGATCCATCCACTTCCACTGGCCGGATAGACATCGGCATTATCTAAACAGACTATCCATCCCGGATTACTGCCACTTCCCCAGTTGGTATTCCCGATCAAAGCGGGATCACTACCGATTCCACCTGTTTTTACCCAGAAATTAATACTAAAATCATC
>DATGQM010000046.1:0-4606 GCA_035304205.1 Arenibacter sp.
CCGACCGGGCTAACCTTTAACAAAAAATCTTGGGATATTCCTGCAACCAACCAGATCCTGATCGCCAAAAAATTCATGGATTTTAAGGATTTTGTACTAGGGCGAAACCAGCAAAAAATGACCCTTAGCAATGCCATGCCCAACCGATCCAAGGAACACCTTGGCATACGGTTCGAAAATTTCAGCCTGGCTACCTTCACCAGTCTGCTCAACCCGGACGAGACCCTGGCAAATGGCATATTGGAAGGGAACCTGATCATGGAAGATCCTTTTGGGGATACAGGAATCGTTGCAGAAATGAATATCGACAAACTGAGCGTTATGGGATCGACCCTAGGGGATTTGACCCTCAATGCCAATTCCGCCCATGGCAATACCTATGATTTTGACCTGTCCCTTTCCGGTGGGGATGCCGACCTGGAGATTAAGGGCGATTATCTTGCGGCCGAAAGTGGTGCAAAACTCAACCTGGATGTCTTGATCAATGAAATAAAGGTAAATGCCATCCAAACCTTGGCCCCGGAAAGTTTTTCCGAGCCTACGGGCAGCATAGCCGGGGAATTTAAAGTTAACGGTACCCTGACCGATCCCGAGTACAAGGGCAACTTTCGTTTTAGGAACGCCGGTTTCAAGGTAAATTCCCTAAATACCCAATTTACCTTGGCACAGGAAGATATAAGCATGGACAACCTGGGGGTCTACTTTGATCATTTTACCATAACCGACGCCAACGACAACCAATTTCGTATTGAAGGAAAGGTACTGACGGAAGACCTGGCAAACCCTTCCTTCGACCTAGTGATAAAGGCCAAGGATTTTCAGGCCCTGAATGCCACCAAGGAAGACAACGACCTCTTTTTTGGAAACTTAAAACTGGATACGGACCTACAGGTAAAAGGAAATTTAAGTATCCCGATAATTACGGGCAACCTAAAGATCGTAGAAGGCTCCGAACTCACCTTTGTAGTTCCCGAATCCCAATTAGAGGTCATGGAACGCGATGGGGTGGTCCTTTTTGTGAACCGGGAAGATCCAAATTCCATTATGACAAAAGATGGGGATGAGGGGGCCGCAACGGCCATTTTTAAAGGCTATGATATTAACACCCTTATCACTGTAGACGATAATTCTATTTTTACCATTGTTATAGATGAGCGCTCTGGCGATAATTTTCAGATAAAGGGAAAAGGGGATTTTACCCTGGGTATAGACCCCAACGGACTTACCAGCCTATCCGGGAGATATGAACTCAGTGATGGGCACTATGAAGCGAGCCTTTATAATTTGGTAAAGCGGAGGTTCGATATTTCTCCAGGGAGCAGCCTCACTTGGAGCGGCGACCCCTTTAATGCTAATTTGGACGTTCGTGCCATCTATAGGGTAGAAACATCCGCGGCCCCCCTAATGGCTACCCAAACTTCGGCTTCCAGTGCGGGGACCGCCAATAAATATAGGCAAGAATTGCCCTTTCTGGTATACCTCAACGTGGATGGCGTTCTCCTGCTCCCGGAAATTTCGTTCGATCTGGATATGCCCGAAGATGAGCAGGGCTCCCTAGGCGGGGAAGTCTATGGCCGCGTAATGCAATTGAACGAGCGGGAAGAGGAACTGAACAAACAGGTTTTTTCCCTGCTGGTACTCAATAGGTTCTTTCCGGGATCTACCAGTGATGGAAGCTCGGGCGGGGCGGCCTCTATCGCCAGGGACAATGTTAACAAGGTACTCTCGGGACAATTGAACCAGTTTTCGGATAAACTGGTGGGCAATTCGGGAATCGATCTGGATTTTGGGCTGGATAGCTTTACGGATTATCAGGGAGATACCCCCCAAGACCGGACACAATTGGATATAAGTGCCAGCAAGCGACTTTTTAACAACCGGCTGATCGTGCAAATGGGCGGGGAAGTAGATATTGAAGGTAGCAATCAGGGCCAGGAAGGTACGCCCATGATAGGAAACGTAAGCCTAGAATACCTATTGACGGAAAACGGCAGGTTTAGGCTCAAAGGGTTTAGAAAAAACGAATTTGAGAGCGTTATAGACGGGCAATTGATCGTTACCGGGATCGCCCTGATCTTTAACAGGGAATTCAACCAGTTTAAGGAACTCTTTAAAAAAACCCTACAAGAGGAAGCCGATAAGGAAAATAAAGCAACGGAAACCGAACTAAAATAAAAACGCATTCTTTGAAGACCCATATAAAAATAGCGATCCTAATACCTGCCCTCCTCCTGGGAGCACTGCAATCGTGCAGTATAAAAAAATACATCCCCCAAGACCAATTGCTATATACCAAGGGCAACCTGGAAATAGAATCGGACTCCACGGTGAAAGATCTAAGCACCATCAACAAAGAATTGGAAGAACTATTAAGGCCAGAACCCAACACTAAAATATTGGGGATCTATCTGGGATTATGGGCCCACTTTAAGGCCCAGAAGGAAAAACCGGGGTTTATAAACAGGTTCCTGAACAAGAAGATCGGGGAAGAACCCGTATATCTCTCCGACGTAGATATTGCCAAGACAGAGGAACTCCTGAACAATAGGTTGGAAAACCGGGGATTCTTTAGGAACGATATCGGATCCACCATAAAAAAGGGAACAAAAAAAGCAACCATATCCTACGAGATAGGAGTAAGGAAACCCTATGTCTTGGAAACCTATCAATTGGATAAAGATACCCTCCCCATATTGGCAGATATTGAAAAAAGTTTGGCCGATACCCCGATCGAACCGGGAATGCGGTATGACCTACAAAGATTCAAATTGGAACGGGAGCGGATAGATCAAGATTTAAAATCCAAGGGCTATTATAATTTTAATGCCGATTTCCTGATCTTTGAAGCTGATACCAATCAATATAAAAATAAGCGGTTCGACCTATTTTTAAGATTGAAGAAAGACGTTCCCAAAAAATCCTTGGTGCCCTACCACATCAATTCCATTAAAATATATCCCAATTATACTATTGCTACGGATAGTTTGGAAAAGGACACTGTCTTATTTTCCGGAATGGAATTTATCCAGGACCCCGAATTTTTTAGGCCCAAAAGAATGGCCCCCTATATTTTACTGGACGAAGGGAAAACCTATGACCCCCAAGATTCGAGGCTCACCAGCAATAGACTGGCCTCCATCGGGACCTATAAGTTTGTAAACATCCGGTACGAGGAGGATAATAGGGATATGGACACCGATGGGCATTCCAAACTGGATGCCTATATCTATTTATCCCCTCTGAACAAACGCACCTTACGGGCCGAATTGCAGGCCGTATCCAAATCCAATAATTTTGCCGGTCCTACACTTTCCCTTAACTATAGCAACAGAAATCTGTTCAGAGGCGGGGAAACCCTTAGTATTACCGGGGACTTCGGGTACGAGACCCAATTGGCGGGCAAGAATAGTGCGGGCCTAAGCAGCACCCAGTTCGGCCTAAAATCGGAACTGATCTTTCCAAGGCTCCTATCGCCCATTAAATTTACAAAGCGTTTTAAATACGCCGTCCCGAAAACCAAGATCGCTCTGGGAATGGAATTTTTAAACCGGAGCAAGCTCTATGGCCTCAGTTCCTTTAGCAGTATTTTTGGATATAGCTGGAACGAAAACAGGTATGTGTTTCACGAACTGAACCCCATCAGCATCAATTATGTCAATCTTTCCAAAACAACACCGGAATTTGAGGCCATCCTGGATAACAATCCCTTTTTGAAAAGTAGTTTTGACCAACAGTTCATAGCCGGACTAAATTATTCCTTTACTTACAATGAACTGGTGGATACCAATAAGAAAAATGCGCTCTTCTTCAATTCCAACATAGATCTAGCGGGGAATACCTTAAGTCTGTTTGGCCATAACCCCGATGAAAACGGGGCAGATACCTTTTTAGGATTGGAGTATGCCCAATATGCCAAGATCGATATTGACCTTAGGTATCACTTAAGCACAGGGAGGTCACAAAAGCTGATCGGGAGAATATTCGGGGGCATTGGGCTCCCCTACGGAAATTCGGTCACCCTCCCCTTTTCCAAACAGTATTTTTCCGGGGGTCCCTATAGCGTAAGGGCGTTCCGCATTAGATCTCTGGGGCCGGGCAGCTATGGCTCTGGTACCGGGGATCCCGGCTCGTTCTTCGACCGGTCGGGCGATATAAGGTTGGAAGCCAATTTAGAGTACCGGTTTCCCATTTATTCCTTTTTTAAGGGCGCGGTCTTTGCCGATGCTGGAAATGTATGGTTGACCAAGGAAAATGCCGCCCTCCCCGGAGGCAAATTCAGCTCCAATTTTATGAAGGAGTTCGGGATCGGTGTGGGCGCCGGGCTACGGGTAGATATCCAGAACTTCGTAATACGGTTCGATCTTGCCGCCCCCGTACAAAAGCCCTTCCTCCCGGAAGGGCAACGCTTTGATTTTGATCTGTCCCAGCCTATCCTAAATTTCGCTATCGGATATCCTTTTTAGGAGACACTTCAAATCAGCTTTCTATCCTTTTCTTCCATCGGTAAAAAGTCTATGTCCAAATAAGCGCCACTGGCGTTGTCGTCCGTAACTATTTGGGGTTTTCCCTTAATGATCTCAATAGAATTTCGATGGATATGTCCTGC
>DATGQM010000047.1:0-3097 GCA_035304205.1 Arenibacter sp.
CTGATACCTCAAAATCGGATTCCTTCAATCCCTTTAAAACATCCAGACGATCCCTGCACAATATGGATGCCATTTCCGGAAAGGTACGTACTTCCACGCCTTGTGGAACGTTGATCACATTTATGGGGACTTGGATTATCCGCTCCGAAAATTTGAATATTTCGCCCACTATCCGAACCTTCCGATGCGAATAGGTCGTGTTCTTCAAATTTGTGGGGAGTTGCAGTTCCAGCTCTTCCGAAAAATTATGCCGTAAGGGGGAAAGCGATATTTTTTTGGTCCCGATATGCTCGAGTTCCGCAATCTCATCCTTGGGACCTCTTACTATAATACTATCGGGCACTAACTTCCAATTTTTATCCAACAGGTAATGTTGTTGTAGATCTATATTCACATTGGATACCACAGCCAGCTTTTTTTTATGGATTTTTTGAAAATCGAAAAACATGGTATCCCGGTCCATTTCCACAATTTGGATATATTTGGACAATTGGTTCCCTATCTGATCCCTATAGGAATTGGGGGATACATAATATTTTGTGCCCGTTGTTTCCAGGGAAGAGAGATCTACATATACTGATTTGGGCTTAAATGCGAACAATAAAAGTTGAAAGCCGCCAGCATTCAACCTAACGTTAATATTTTTTTTGGACACATCCCTTAACAACAGACTATCGGGGGGGTTGCCGTAATCTACATTAAAAGTGGCATCACTTGTATAATGTTCTGCCAAATGGCCTACAAACCAAGCCAGGCTAGAGCCCAATAGAAACATTAAGAATAGTTTTACCTTTCTTTTATTGAGTCCGTTTTTTATGTGTTCTATCAATTTTAATCGGTTTTAAAAAACAGTCGGGGAAAAAGTTCTTGAGGTTTTCTATTGCTGATAGCCATTAGCAAAGTGTTCCTTAGAAATCCAAACCCATATCCCGTAAATTGGATCAGGACGGCCACCAATGATAAAAGTGCTACTGTAATATTTTTATTTACCGCCATGGCATGCACAAAAAGCAAACCAAAATACAGCAGATAAACGGCAATAAGTACCACCGAACCAAAAAATAGTAACCCTATCGCTGCCAGCAGGCCCACGCAGAACAGGGTAGGAAACCAATAGGTAATCCTGGCGGTTCCGGGATGCCACCGGTTGAGAATGGGCCTTACCATGCCGAATTTCTTTACCTGAAGAAAGAATTTACTCCAATCTATCCTTCTTTTATGATATACATAGGCCTCCGCCAATAATCGGGTCCCGAATCCGGCCTCCCATATCCTAAAGGTGAGGTCGGGATCTTCCCCGGGATGGATATTCCCAAATCCTTGGGTACTTTCAAAGGCCGCCCTGGATATGCCCATATTGAAGCTCCGGGGCTGAAATTTATCCACCGCCGCCTTATTACCACGTATCCCGCCCGTCGTAAGGACCGAGGTCATAGCATAATTAATGGCCTTTTGCACTATGCTGAACGATGGGTGCGCCGCATCCGGACCCCCGTAACAATCCACATAATCGGTTTCCAGGGCATTTTGTACCTGGGATAGGTATTGGGGCGGCACCAAACAATCCGAATCCAAGATAATAAAATAATTCCCTTTGGCCCGTTGCATCCCATAGTTCCTGGAGGATCCCGGGCCCGAATTTTCCTTCTTTAGATAGGTGATGGAAAGCGCATCCTTAAATTGATCTACGATTTCCTCCGAACTTTCCGTGGAACCGTCCTCCACAATAACCACTTCAAAACTTTTGTCATAGTCCTGTAGTGAAAGGCTCTGGAGCAATTCTGCTATTTCGCCGGGCCTGTTATATACCGGTACTATAAAGGAGAAATCTAAGTTCATTATCTTTGGTTCGTTAGCTTGGCCCTATCCATATCCCTTATTTGTCGCCTTCCTATTTATTACTGTCCGGAAAATTTTTCGATTATCTCCTGACTGACACCGGTATTGGAAAAACCACCATCATGGAACAGGTTTTGCATAGTTACCTTTTTGGTAAAATCGGAAAATAAGGTCACCGTATATTCCGCACAGTCCTGTGCACTGGCGTTTCCTAAGGGTGACATTTTATCCGCATAGGAAATAAAGGCATCAAAGCCCTTGACCCCCTGCCCGGCAGTAGTGGGAGTGGGCGATTGTGAAATCGTATTTATCCTTACCTTTTTTTCCTTGCCATAGAAATATCCAAAACTACGGGCAACGGATTCCAGATAGGCCTTATTGTCCGCCATATCGTTATAATCCGGGAAGGTCCGCTGTGCGGCCATATAGGTGAGCGCCACTATACTTCCCCATTCGTTCATGGCATCTGCCTTATAGAGGCTTTGTACGACCTTATGGAAGGAAAGGGCGGATACGTCCCAGCCCTTTGCCGTAAAATCGTACTTTTGGTCCGTATAGGACCGTCCCTTTCTAACATTTACGGACATACCAATGGCATGCAGCACAAAATCCAATTTGCCGCCCAGTATTTCCATGGATCGGGATATCAGATTATCCAGATCCCCTTCGTTGGTAGCATCCGCCGGAATAATTTCGGCACCGGTCTTTTTCGCCAGTTCGTTTATCTCTCCCATCCGCATGGCTACCGGTGCATTGGTCAGCACAAAGCTACCGCCCTCCGCATGAACGGTTTCCGCTGTTTTCCAAGCTATGGAATTTGAGTCCAAAGCCCCAAAAATAATTCCCCTTTTTCCTTTTAATAGATTAAATGACATACCGTAATTTCTTTATGGATTAAAGATGGGCAAAGATATTGAAAATTAATTGGCCGTAGGCTGTAGGCTATAAGCTTTATGCCATATGCAGTAGGCTTATCGCATTTGGCTAGTGGCTAGTGGCTTTATGCGTGTCGCTTATAGCATAGTTCATAAAAGCTTAATTCAATAACTGCCTTGCATGGGCAAGGGCCGACTCGGAAAGGGTCTTTCCACCCAGCATTTCGGCCAGTTCGGTGACCCTTTCCTCCTTGGAAAGCAGTTTCATTTTGGTATTGGTCCCCATGAGTTCCTCCTCCTTGTACACTTTAAAGTGGTGCTTCCCCTTTGCAGCTACCTGCGGAAGGTGGGTGATAGAAAAAATCTGCATATAACCACTCATT
>DATGQM010000048.1:0-2837 GCA_035304205.1 Arenibacter sp.
CATCGAGGCCCCTTTTTATGGGAAGAACGTACAATCTATGCTAAAATTGGGCCGTGCCCAGGGGGTAGCCATGGCTGCCGGACTGTCGCGCCAAATTCCCATTACCGAATACCTTCCCAAAAAAATAAAAATGGCGATAACCGGCAACGGCAATGCCAGTAAGGAACAGGTGGCCAAAATGCTACAGAGTGTACTTGGATTAAAATCGCTCCCCAAAAATCTGGACAGCACCGATGGTCTGGCCGCCGCCGTATGCCATTTCTATAACAACGGCCGTATAGAAGTTGGCAAAAGCTATAGCGGATGGGAGGCATTTGTGAAACAGAACGGCCCCCCGGCCCCCAAGGGGGGAGCTAAGACCTCTACCGTTGTAAATCTTAGAAAAAAGAAGGAATAACCGATTATGGACGGAAAAACGATAAATAATCATATTAAAACTCCCCCTTCGTGGGCGGGGGGGGCTATCTATATCCACATCCCATTCTGTAAGCAGGCCTGCCACTATTGCGATTTTCATTTTTCTACCAGAATGGGGAAGAAAGAGGTGATGGTGCTGGCATTGGTCAAGGAATTGGAACTGAGGAAAACGGAGTATGGCAATGAGGAGGTCCGCACCATTTATTTCGGGGGCGGGACCCCATCGGTTTTGGAGACCTCGGAAATAAATCAGATTCTGGACGCCGTCCAACGTCATTACAAAGTGGTGGCGGAACCGGAAATTACTTTAGAGGCCAATCCGGACGACCTGTCCGAGGAAAAGATAAGGGCATTGGCCGCTTCCCCCATCAATAGGCTCAGTATAGGGATTCAATCTTTTTTTGGGACAGACCTTAAGTTGATGAACAGGGCGCACAATGCCGAAGAAGCGGAAGCATGCATCACATTGGCTACCGATTCTTTCAGGAATGTCTCCATCGACCTTATCTATGGGATTCCCGGTATGGCCGATGAACGTTGGCTGGCCAATATAGAAAAGGCACTGGCATTTAATGTTCCCCATATTTCCAGCTATGCCCTTACGGTGGAGCCCAGGACGGCATTAAAGGCACTTATCGATAAGGGGCTGATCGCGCCGGTAGATGATGAATTGGCAGCGGGGCATTACCATATTTTATGTGAAAGGCTGAACAGGGCGGGATTCGTAAATTATGAGTTTTCCAATTTCGGGAAGCCCGGTTTCTTTTCCCAAAACAATATGGCCTATTGGGAGGGAAAAAAATACATCGGGATCGGTCCCTCCGCACATTCGTACGATGGTATGTGCAGGGGATGGAATATCAGTAATAATGCAAAATACATCAAGTCCCTCGCCCAAAATATCCTGCCAATGGAAACAGAGGTGCTCTCCAAGACCGATAGGTACAATGAGTATATTATGACGGGCCTTCGGACCATTTGGGGAGTATCCCTGGAACGGGTAAAAACCGAATTTGGCGAGGATTATTACGCTTATCTGTTAAAACAGGTGGAGAAAAAAATAAAGGAGGAATTATTGTATATAGAAAAGGACCGTATCCTAGTAGCCACTAAAGGAAAATTTTTAAGCGATGGGATCGCATCCGATCTTTTTATGGTTACCTTGTCCTGAACTTGTTTCAGGAAATAAGCTCCTATTATGGCAGAAGGTTATATGTATATTTTAAGCAATTCAACAAGAACCTTATTGTATATAGGTGCTACTAAAAACCTTCATGGGCGTTTAAAACTTCATGAGAGTGGCACAGCTTCGGCCTTTACAAAGAAATATCATATTAAATATTTGATGTATTTGAAGAATTTGAGATTTTAGGCGAGGCATTTAAGAGAGAAAAACAAATAAAAAACTGGCATAAGGAATGGAAATGGAATTTGATCAAGGAAATGAACCCGGAATTATTGGATTGGAGACCTCGATTTGAATAGATACTGAAACAAGTTCAGCATAAATGAAGGCAAAGATTAAACACAACACAAAAAACTACCTTATAGACCTTTCCAAGCCCTTGGATATTTCCATCCCGGTTACGGGGGGAAGTGCCAATGTAAATTCATGGTATCTTCCGCCCCCCAAGATCGAGCCCCATAGGGAGGGCGAATTTGTAGGCAAGGTGTCCATGGGAGGTTCCACCAATTTTAACGATATTTATTTCAACCCCCATTCCCATGGTACCCATACCGAATGCGTGGGACATATTACGGAGGAGTTCCATTCGGTGAACCAAAGCCTGTCCAGGTTTTTCTTTATGGCCGAGGTGATTACGGTAGCCCCGGAGAAAATTGAGGGAGATTTTGTAATTTCCAGGAAGCAGCTTCAATATGCCCTGGGCAATAAGAACAGGGAAGCCGTAATCATTAGGACCCTTCCCAATCTGGGCGATAAGAAGTCCAGACAGTATTCCCACACCAATCCGCCCTATCTTTTAAAGGAGGCTGCCGAATTATTGGTAGATAGGGGCGTGGAGCATTTGTTGGTGGACCTACCCTCGGTAGACAAGGAAAGGGATGATGGGGCTTTATCGGCGCATAAGGCATTTTGGAATTTTGGGGGAAATGTCCGTATGAACGCTACGATAACCGAACTGATCTTTGTTGCCAATTCTATTTTGGACGGGAAATATTTTCTAAACCTGCAATTGGCCGCTTTTGAAAACGATGCCAGTCCCAGTAGACCGGTACTGTACAAAATTGAGAGGCTCTAGTTTAGGTTTGCGTTGATGATTTGCATTTTTGATCAAAAATTATGGTGTTTATGATCTTTGTCATTATAGAAAATTCGATTACACCTTTTAGGGCCGGGGAAATAATCGAATTTTCGGCATTTTCGTTGTTCCCCTGTCCCTAAAGGGAGCCGAAAATGC
>DATGQM010000049.1:0-3684 GCA_035304205.1 Arenibacter sp.
AATATAGGCACCTTGCTTGGGCAGACGTTTAAAATCCTCCTCCGGTATCTCGAACCTTATACTGTAATGTTCCAGGATGGCATCCAAAAATTCTACGCCTTCCAAGTGCTTGTGACCATCGTAGAAACGGTTTATACTGGAAATTTTAGTTACTCGCATCAGCACCCAGCCAACAAACGTTCCAAGAAAACCATATTTATGTATATGGATAGCCTTTGCTACCTCTTTTGCGGTTACTAAACCCATTTATCATGTAATTTGGTATTCGCTAAGATAGGGAAAACACGTTTAAAAGAGATGTATAAGGCAGATTATACCCTATAAATTTTATCAGGATTCTAAACCCTTGCGACCTATGGCATTACCTCTTTTTTTGAAATCTGACCGGGATATTTTAGAGGCCAAGACCTTGTGGGAATAAAATTCGGACCCGGACAGAAGCGGTGCCACGGCATAATAACGGGTCGTGCCAGCTAATTTTAGAGGTCTATTTTGTTACTAATTGTACCGTTTCCTTACCGCGCTGTTCCAATAAAATTTCCTTACCGTTCTGTAGGGTAGCCAAGGCCTCGTTATTAAAGTGCCTAATCGTATATAAGGAAACCCCTTCATGGCATACTACCTTATATTTTTTCTTTAACAGGTCCAAGAGTGCTTCCAATTTTCCAAATTTATTCTCCACGCAAACGGAAAAGCTAATTGCGGAATTCTGTATAAGGCCCACCTTCATTTTATGGTCGTGCAACATTTTAAACAGTTCACTGATATTGTTCTCCATGATAAAGGAGAAATCCAGGGAGGACAATTTCATGAGTACCTGCTCTTTCTTTACGATAAAACAGGGGACCTTGGGCTCGATACCGATACCTTTACCAACTGTAGTGCCTTTATCCAAGGGATTTATAAAGGATTTTACCCGCAAGGGAATTTCTTTCCGTTGCAAAGGCTGCAAGGTCTTTGGGTGTATAACGGAGGCCCCGTAGAAGGCCAGTTCAATGGCCTCACGATACGATATATTGTTTAAAAGCTCGGCGTTTTCAAAGTACCGGGGGTCGGCGTTCAGTACTCCGGGGACATCCTTCCAGATGGTAACTTCTTGGGCATTAAGACAATATGCCAAGATAGCGGCGGTATAATCCGAGCCTTCCCGCCCCAGGGTAGTGGTGAAATTATTATCATCGCTCCCTAAAAAGCCCTGTGTAATATTTAATTGTCGTTGATCTATGTGCTGTGCAACGTTTATTTGGGTCTGTTCCCAATTTACGATGGCATCCCTATATTGATCATTGGTCTTTATTAGGGTGCGCACATCCAACCAGGTATTGTTTATGCCTATTTCGTTAAAATAGGCACTTAAAATTGTGGTGGACATCAATTCCCCATACCCTACTATCTGATCGTATACAAATCCGTGCTTCGGGGATTTGTTCCATGCCACAAAGCCCTTAATTTCATCTAAAAGGGTATCGAACCTTGCATATATGGGGTGATCCGTTTCGGGGAAAAGGTCCTGGATGATATTTTTATGGTATTTTACTACTTCCTCGATAGCATTGTTCAAATTTGCCTTATCGCTAAAGTATGCCTCTACGATATCCTCCATGGCATTGGTGGTCTTTCCCATGGCGGACACCACCAAAAGTGTATTTTCATGTCCTACCTCTTGTAAAACCCGAACTACGTTCTTTATACTATCGGCATCTTTTACGGATGCTCCCCCAAATTTAAAAACCCTCATATCCTTTCTAAAAATGTTTGAATTCCTTTTTCGTCCAAGTGCACTACGTTCCAATCCCGTTTTACCTCGGCTCCTTTACTTTCATAGAGGGCAATCGCCGGTTCGTTCCAATCCAATACCTCCCAATTAATTCGCTTGGCCCCCAATTTGTATGCGTGCTCCACTACTTTGGTGAGCAAGGCGGTCCCTAGGCCGCTTCCCCTCATCCTCTCGGTCACTATTAGGTCCTCCAAGTGTATTATAGGGCCTTTCCACGTAGAGTACCGGGGAAATAACAATGCCATCCCTACTATTGTCCCTTGGGCCTCCCCAACGTAACAATGGAATAATTTTTTTGCGCCAAAACCATCCCTTATCAGGTCATCTATAGTGACCTCTACCGCATTATCCTCTTTCTCGAACACGGCCAATTCCATGATAAGCCCGTGTACTTGGGCCATGTCCTTGGCTTCTGCATTGCGTATACTATATTCCATATTTGTTACAAATAAAACACAAAGTTATAAATTTAAAAAATCAATAAATTACGAAAACGTTGTAGTTTCACAAAATAACCGATATTTGTGCTTTTGGAAACAACTTTTAATATGACAAAAGGAAATACCACCCTTGGAGAATTTATTATTGAAAACCAATCTTCCTTTCCCTATTCCTCCGGGGAGCTTTCAAAACTTATAAATGCCATTCGTTTGGCGGCAAAAGTAGTAAATCATGAAGTAAATAAAGCAGGCTTAATAGATATAATAGGCAATGTGGGCGAAGTTAATATACAGGGGGAAGAACAGCAAAAATTGGATGCCCTGGCCAATGATAAGTTTATACAGACCTTAAAAAATAGGGAAATTGTCTGTGGGATAGCTTCGGAGGAGGAAGATAGTTTTATCTGCATCAATAGTAATGATAATAAAAATCAGAATAAATACATTGTGCTGATCGATCCCCTGGACGGGTCTTCCAATATAGATGTAAATGTTTCGGTCGGTACTATTTTCTCCGTATACCGTCGGATTACTCCATTGGGCACGCCGGTCGGCCTGGAGGATTTTCTACAGCCGGGAAGGGACCAGATCGCGGCGGGTTATATCGTATACGGCACCTCTACCATGCTGGTATATACCACGGGGGACGGGGTAAATGGTTTTACCCTTAATCCCGCACTGGGTACTTTTTACCTTTCCCATCCCAATATGCAATTTCCGGAAAACGGAAAGATCTATTCCATAAACGAGGGGAATTATGTGCATTTTCCACAGGGCGTAAAGGATTATATAAAATATTGCCAAAAGGAAGAGGGGGACAGGCCCTACACCGCTAGATATATAGGGTCCCTGGTGTCCGACTTTCATAGGAAGATGATCAAGGGAGGAATCTATATATATCCCAAGAGCAGCGTTGCGGAGGAAGGAAAATTGCGACTCTTGTACGAGTGCAACCCAATGGCTTTTATTGCGGAGCAGGCTATGGGCAAGGCCAGTAATGGCTATGGACCCATTTTGGACATAAAGCCCAAGGAATTGCACCAAAGGGTCCCATTTTTTTGTGGCAGCCGCAGAATGGTAGAGAAGGCAGAGGAGTTTATGCGGTTATCGGTTATAAAATAAGGGGGGCACTTTTTTTAAGGTATGGATGTATTAATGCTTTAACAGATATAAATAATCCTCATAGCTGATCTTTCCACTAAAGATATCGATGGATTTCTGAATGATCGTATTGGCAGTTTGTGGGCTGTAGCCCAGGCCTATGGCATATTTGGTGATCAAGCTGCGTTCCTGATCTTCTATATGGCTATCCGCAAAAATCATCCGAAAGAGATCGTACAATCTTTCCAATCGCTCCTCCGAACTTATAGGGGGATTAATGGGATACTTATTTTCCACTTTCATTACCTCCTTGTATTCCTCGTCGGTGATATTCAATTTGTGGGCAAAACTGTCCAATAACTTTTT
>DATGQM010000050.1:0-9354 GCA_035304205.1 Arenibacter sp.
TTCTTTTTCCAATTCATTCGGATATGGGAATCCTTTGGTCCCATACGCCATTGTCAGATAAAAGGATGATTGAAATATCAAAGGGAATGCACAAACTGGCCGATGCGTTCGATCTACCCGTAAGAGGACTAATAATGCCCCTTACTTGGCAACGTTCACCGCCCTGGTTTCCCGGATAACGGTCACTTTTACTTGCCCGGGATAGGTCATATCCGTCTGTATTTTTTGGGAGATCTCAAAGGAGAGTTCCGCCGCCTTGTCATCACTTACCTTTTCGCTTTCCACGATGACCCGTAGTTCCCTACCGGCCTGGATCGCATAGGCCTTTTGCACCCCACCAAAACCAAAGGCTATATCCTCAAGATCCTTTAAACGCTGGATATAGGAATCCAGCACTTGCCTCCTGGCACCGGGTCTGGCACCGCTAATGGCATCACAGACCTGAACGATCGGGGCGATCAGGGTCTTCATCTCTACCTCATCGTGGTGGGCACCGATGGCATTACATACATCCGGTTTCTCCCCATATTTCTCCGCCCACTGCATTCCTAATATGGCGTGCGGGGTCTCTACCTCTACCTCTGTATTGGGCACTTTTCCTATATCGTGCAATAACCCGGCCCGCTTGGCCAGTTTGGCGTTTACGCCCAGCTCGGCCGCCATGACCCCACAGAGTTTTGCTACTTCCCTTGAGTGCTGTAACAGGTTCTGTCCATAGGAGGAACGATATTTCATTCGGCCCACGGCCTTGATCAGTTCGGGATGTAATCCGTGTATTCCAAGATCGATCACCGTCCGTTTTCCTATTTCCACGATTTCTTCCTCGATCTGTTTTTCGGTCTTCTTTACAATTTCCTCGATACGGGCAGGGTGTATCCTGCCATCGGTGACCAACTTGTGCAGGGACAGACGGGCTACTTCCCTCCGTACCGAATCAAAGCACGAAAGTATGATCGCTTCCGGGGTATCGTCTACAATGATCTCTACGCCAGTAGCCGCTTCCAGGGCCCTTATATTCCGTCCTTCCCGACCTATGATCCTTCCCTTAACGTCATCGGACTCCAAATTGAAGACGGAAACACAGTTTTCTACCGCCTCCTCGGTACCGATACGCTGTATGGTGTTGATCACTATTTTCTTGGCCTCCTGTTGGGCCGTAAGTTTGGCTTCCTCAACGGTGGCCTGGATGTAGGACATGGCGTCGGATTTTGCGGTATCCTTCAAGGATTCCATCAATTGGGATTTGGCCTCGTCAGCGGACAGCCCGGAAATAACCTCCAATTGCTGTACCTGGCTCTTGTGCAATTTTTCCAGTTCGGATTGCTTTTTGTCAAAGAATTCGCTCTTATAATCGACTTCCTTCAATTTTTCCTCCAACTGTTCGCTCAATTTTTTTCCCTTGGCCAAATCGCTACTGATCTGGGATTCCTTATCCCTCGTCCGTTTTTCGGCCTCTAAAATCTTTTTCTCCTTGTTGATAATGACTTTCTCGTGTTCGGCCTTAAGTTCCAGGAATTTTTCCTTGGCCTGATAGATTTTGTCCTTTTTTATGTTCTCGCCTTCCAGCTTGGCCTCTTTTACTATGTTGGCCCCTTCTTTTTTTGAATTGGATATGATTTTGGAGCCCTTGCCCCTTTCCATAAACTTTGCAACGGCAAAACCTATCACCAATCCAACCAATCCCATTATTATTCCTATGCTATCCATATATCTATTGAAAATTATTAAAAAAAAAGCCCACATTGGAGAAGATTTGTACAAACCCCGATAAACAGGTTTAGGGCTACCAGACTGATCAAGGATCCTTATACGGGTAAGGCCTGCTTTTACAATCTAAACTCACCCTTTTCAAACAAATTAGTGTTGAGTTTGTCAAAAATTAATTACCAATGTGGGCAGTAACTTTATTATTTTAATGAACTTATTTTTCACCTAGCTTGGAACCGACCAATTGGTCCAGCGCTTTCAGTCGGTCCACGGATTCCGTAATACCTTCGTCCTGCTCGATTCCTTTCTGTTCGAATTTGGAGGCAAACTGTAGTGCGCACATGGCCAACACATCCTGTTTGTCCCTAACGGCATAGTTTTGCTCAAATTTTTTCGCCAATTGTTCTATATTTTTGGCGGCCTTTCTAAGACCCTCCTCCTGCGAAGGGTCTATGGTAAGCGGATATACCCTATCCGCAATGGAAAGCTTAATTTTGAGCTTCTCTGCCATACAATCGTTTTACATCATTCGGATAGCTGCACAATGCAATGGTCCAACTCCCTTATCAATGCGTTTATCTTAAGCTTAGCTTCTGTTTTGTTCGTTTCACTGCCCAGCATAGAACTTGCCAATTTTAGTGAATTATAGCTCTCCTGCCATTTCTGTACCGAGGCCCTTGTTTCCTCGTTATCATTTTTCACGGCCTGCAATTCTTCTTCCAATCTCAGATTGGTGTGCTGTAACAACTCCAGTTTATGCAACAACCTGCCTAATTTATTCTCTAAAGAATCAACAATATCGACCAATTCACTCATTATGCAAGTATAAATGCATTTTACACAAAGTTAGCATACCTCCTTATACTTAGCAATACTTTTTTCAATTATTCTTAAAGTAATGTTCCATTACCCTTTATCGCCGAGGTAAAGATCCCAATTTTGTATTAAAAAGCACGACTTCTTTTACAATTCGAATCGTATTAATTACTTTCGTGACAATTTACAAATAATATGAGAGGGATTATATTTGTACTGACGTTATTGATTGCCACTATGGTTTTTGCACAAGGGAAGTACCCCACGGATGCCTTCCGCCCGCCCTTGGATATCCCAATAATCCTATCGGGAACCTTTGGGGAACTACGCTCCAATCATTTTCATTCCGGAATAGATATAAAGACTCAGCAAAGACAGGGAATCCCTGTATTTTCTATCGGTGACGGTACGGTAAGCAGGATCAAGGTATCGCACTGGGGATATGGTAAGGCCCTTTATATCGCCCATCCCAACGGCTATACCTCCGTTTATGCCCATCTTCAAAAATTTTCACCGGAAATAGAGGCCTACGTAAAGAAGGTCCAATATCGGAAAAGGACCTATGAGGTAGAGATCTTTCCCGATATATCCGAGGTACCGGTACAAAAAGGAACGCTAATCGCCTATTCGGGGAACAGCGGTGGATCCGGTGGCCCACATCTTCATTTTGAAATCCGGAGCAGTGCGAACGAAATGCCCACAAACCCCCTGCTATACGGATTGGACATCAGGGATGCTACAGATCCTACCCTCTTGGACGTATATGCCTACCCCCTTTCCGAGGATGCCCAGGTAAACCAGAGTCAGGATAAAATAAAATTAAAATACAACAGGCTGGCGGATGGAAGCTATCTGGCCGATAAGGTTACCGCGGCCGGACTTATTGGATTTGGGGTAAACGCCTATGACCGTCAGGATCTGGCGGCCAACAAGAACGGGGCCTATTCCCTAAAACAGTTCGTAAACGGCAAACTCTATACCGAATATAATTTTGAATCCTTTTCCTTTCCGGAAAGTAGATATATCAATACCTTGATAGACTATGCCCATTATAGCACCCATCACGAAAGGATCCAAAAATGCTTTAAAGACCCCAGCAATTTATTGGGTATATACCGCGGCCTGTACAATGATGGCAAGATAGCGGTAAGGGAGGGGCTCTCCTATAATGTAGAGATACACATAAGCGACCTGGCAGGCAATACCACCAAATTGGTCATCCCGGTAGAAGGAAAAAGTCAGGAGATCATAATCCCCAAGCAAGATAATAGGACCGATGACTATATCATTGCCAAGAAACCGAGCAATTACGATCTAGGGGCCGCAAAAGTATACTTTCCGGCCAATACCTTTTATGATAACTTTTATATCGACCTAAAAAAGGGCACGGATACCGTTACCATCCATAACAATAAAGTATCCGCCCATAGAAATTTCACCATCACCTTTGACGTATCACGGTATAGCGATGCCGAAAGAAAACAAATGTTCATAGGCCGATTGGATGAAAATTTGGGGGCCACTTATTCCTCTACCTATAAAAGAGGGAACACCTTTACCACCCGGACAAGGAATCTGGGGACCTATGCACTGGCCAAGGATACCGTGGCCCCGAGAATTAGGCCCAAAAACTTTAAGGACCAGCAATGGCTGACCAATTACAATTTCTTAAGTTTACGGATCGATGACGATCTAAGCGGCATCAATACCTATAATGCCACCTTGAACGGGGAATGGATCCTCATGGAATACGAACCTAAGGACCATACCATCACCTATAATTTTGACGATATCATTTTAGACAAAAATCAGTTTGAACTGGAAGTAATCGTCACCGACAACGTTGGCAATAGCAGTACTTTTACCAGTACATTTTATCGGAAATAAGGGGTAACCCGATCTCCCAAATTAGGTTTTGTCGTAATCCGTTAGCACCTGCACCACATAGTCCAGTTCTGCTAGGGTGTTATATTTTGAAAAGGAGAAACGCAGGGAAGGTTTTTTTAAATCCGTGTCCGAAAGCACCTCGGCCAGCACGTGGGAACCAAGATTACTGCCGGACTGGCACGCGCTTCCCGCAGAACAGGCGATTCCCTTAATATCCAAATGGAACAATAACATCATGGCCCGTTCCGGATCAAACGGCAAACAAACATTTACCACGGTATAGGTGCTCTTTGTCAAATCGCCCGAGTGCCCGTTAAAGGATACGCCCGGAATGGATTTTTTTATTTTTTCCAAAAAATGACGTTTTAGCCCCGTAACATATTCCCTCTCTTCCTCCAGATTGTTATAAGCGGCGACAAAGGCCTCCTCCAATCCCACTATATTATGAAAGGGTTCGGTGCCGGCCCTAAATCCACGTTCTTGCCCTCCCCCTAGTATCATAGGCCTTAAACCACTATTCTTTTTGATGTAGGCAAAACCGATTCCCTTGGGGCCATGAAACTTATGGGCCGCGGCACTTAGAAAATCCACCTTGGTTTTTTGTACGTCCCATGCAAAATGGCCGATGGACTGTACGGTATCCGAATGAAAAAGCGCAGCATGTTCCTGGCAGAGCGCGACAACGGCATCGATATCCAGAATATTCCCGATCTCGTTGTTTACATGCATCAAACTTACAAGCTTTTTGCCGTGGTCAACTTTTAATAGTCGTTCTAGATGACCAAGATCGGGATTTCCAAAATCATCCAGATCTACATATTGAAGTTCGACCCCATATTCCTTTTCCAGTTCTTCCACCGTATGCAGTACCGCATGATGCTCTATCCGGGAAGTGATCAAAGTGCGGACACCCAGATCTCTTACGGCGCCCCTCAGGATCATATTGTCCGCTTCGGTGCCCCCCGATGTAAAGATAATCTCGGATGGCTGGGCATTAAGGTATTTCGCAATGGTCTTTCTCGCCTTTTCTATAGCAGTTTTTGCCGATCTACCAAAACTATGGGTAGAAGACGGATTACCGTAACAGCTTTCCAGTGCTTCCTGCATTCTAACGATGACTTCCTTCCTTAGCTGTGTAGTGGCGGCACTATCCAAATAAACCTTATTCATTGAAATTCGATTGAAATTTAAAGCTTTCCCCAAGCCCATATTATTTGTCAAAAATACTTGAAATAAAGTTAATTTCCTGTAAAATGGCAGTAAAGCTCTAGGATTATGTCTTATATTTCGATTAAATTTGGCGTATGACTCCCGATAGCTATCGGGATAAAAAACAATAGATTTCTACATATGAAAAATATCTTGGCCTGCTTTTTATTGATAACCATTTATTCTTGCGATGATGGGGATATTGCGATAGAAACTATAAATTTTGACCAAAGCGATATCCAATTTTGTGGCAATGCCCCCACGACGGGGACAACACTTTTTTTTAAGATGGTAGATGAGGAAGCCTTGATACTTACCCTAAGGAGCGGTACCCTTAAAAATGAGGCCTCCGACGGGGAGGTCCCATATCCGATTTCGGGGGACACAAAGATCACTTATCGCATTTTTTCGGATAAGATAAGTAAAAACTATTTTTGTGATGTTCTGCCCCCACAAACACCTTCCGTAATCGAAGAGATCGAGGCACAGAGTGGTTCGGTCCTGATTACGACCGTCGCCAAAGTCGTAGGGGAGGCAACTACCTATGAACATACCATTAGGCTCAGCGAAATTTCCTTGGTCAACAAGACCAACGATCAGCGTATAACCGATCTAAGGATCAACAATTTCGGTACCGTTACCACCCAATAGACCTAAGGAGATCAGGGCGTATTTTGAAAGAAATACACTTCCGTGGCGCCCAGCCCGTATTTTTGGTAATCGGCATCATAGAATTTCACATTTTCGTAACGCCGGAACAATGAAGATAGCTCTTCCTTTAATATCCCTTCCCCTACCCCATGGATAAATACTACTTTTTGTATTTTTTTGCGCATGGCAAATTCCAATTGCCGTTTTGCCGTTTCCAATTGTAGGGTCAGGATCTCAAAACTTTCCATCCCTTTATGGGACGGGGTCAGTTGATGGATATGTAGGTCCACCTCCATTTTAGGTGCACTGCGCTCCTTGGGTTTGGCCGCTGGCCGATTGCGTTTCTTGGGAATTTCCTTTTCTACCTTAACTTGGGCGATCTCGAAATTGGAAACGGATATTTCATTGTCCTTCGAAACGGGCAAAAGTTCCGAGGCCATAAAGCTGATCAAAAAACCATCCGTACTTTCCACCATTATCCTTGCACCGTCTATTTTAACGATGCGCCCCCGGATAACATCGTCCATGGCCTCTACCCGATCTCCTACCTTAAGCCCCATGATCTTCTTCCCCCTTCTCCCCGCTTTCATCGGCTTGCCCGCTGCTCCATAGCTGGGTGGTTTTATAAAGCCCGAACATCAAGAGTACGATTCCGATCATCATGGCATACTCCTCCATAAGGACCCAATGCCCCACACCCCCGATTACCGCTCCTACCAGGATCAACACTAAATAAATGGTCCGTTTAATTTTCATTGGTCAAAAATAATGGTATTTTTCAGTAAAGAATTATATTAGCACCATAAAAATACAGGATGACCTTTTTTATGAATACGGAAACCGATATGCTGCCCTGTCTGAACAAGCAGATCTTAGGGGTAGAATGTCCAGGTTGCGGTATTCAGCGCGCCATTTTACATCTACTTGACGGTAATTTTACGACTGCCTTTGAGACCTACCCGGCCATATATACCCTGATCATATTTTTTGGAGTGATCTTATTGAACAGTTTCTATAAGATAAAATACGCCAATACCCTCATCATTGGCCTGGCCATAACCAACGTACTTTTGATCTTAACCAATTATATTCTTAAATTTTTCTAATCAAACCTTCACTCATGGAACAACAAAGACTACCTAACGTAACCATTTCCCTTGTCCTGGCCATTATTTCATTTTTATGCTGCTGTTTTGGTGGTGTACCGGGAATCATAATGTCCGGTATAGCCCTGTTACTCATCAATAAGGACGAAAATCGGTACAAACAAGAACCGGAACTATACTCCAATTACAGTCAACTTAAGACTGCCAAGATAGTAGCCATTATAGGTCTTGTTATCGGCGTATTGTCCATTGCCTACACCTGGTATGCCATTTCCCAAATGGGCGGATGGGATGGATATATGGAAGAAGTGCAAAGAATGATGGAACAATTTGAATAGATTCATTTATGATCGGGGACTAGGATCATTTATATAGTCCCTTTAAATCGAAACCTGAAATGCGGCCTATTTGCTATGCTGTCCCACCATAGTCGGACAATAATACAAATAGGCTGTTTTTTTGTTCCAATTTATAATCTCGATCAAGGGTTAAGATTACGCTCTTTTTCTTTCCTCTTTTTTCTCCCTCTTTTTTCTTCCTCTTTTTTCTTCCTCTTATCTCTTTTCTCTTTTTTCTTTCCTCTTATTTTTCAAACTGCCGCAGGGTCCTTATTATTATGGCCACACAGTCCAACAACTGCTCCCTATCCATTACCAAGGGGGGTGCAAATCTAATAATATTGCCATGGGTGGGCTTTGCCAGTAGGCCATTGTCCCGTAATGCCAAACATATATCCCAGGCCGTGGAACTATCCTTGGTATCATTTATTAAAATTGCATTTAAAAGTCCCTTTCCCCGAACGCTCTTTACCAGCTTACAGTCGGGAATAAATTTATTGAGCTCCGCCCTAAAGAGCTCCCCCAATACCAGCGCATTTTCCGCCAGCTTTTCTTCCTTTACCACTTCCAGGGCGGCAATGGCCACTGCGGCGGCCACTGGATTGCCCCCAAAGGTGCTTCCATGGTTTCCCGGTCCCATAACGTCCATGACCGCATCATTTGCCAAAACGCAGGAAACCGGGTACATACCCCCAGAAAGTGCTTTCCCGAGGATAAGGATATCCGCCTTTACCCCCTCATGGTCCATTGCCAACATTTTACCGGTCCTCGCGATTCCGGTCTGTACCTCGTCCGCAATAAACAGCACATTATATTTTTCACATAATGCCTTGGCCTTGGCCAAATAGCCCTCGGCGGGCACATATACGCCAGCTTCCCCTTGTATAGGCTCTACCAGAAATCCGGCAATTTGGTCGGGATGCCCTTTCAAGGCTTCTTCCAGGGCGCTAAGGTTATCGTATTCTATTTTTTTGAAGCCCGCTGTATAGGGCCCAAAATTTTTACGGGCTCCCGGATCATTGGAAAAAGAAATGATCGTCGTGGTGCGCCCATGAAAATTATTCTCGCAAACTATGATCTGCGCCTCGTTTTCAGGGATACCCTTCCGCTCATAGGCCCATTTCCGACATAATTTTAGGGCCGTTTCCACGGCCTCCGCACCCGTATTCATCGGCAATAGTTTGTCATAACCGAAGGTTTCACAAGCATATTTTTCAAATTTCCCCAACACATCGTTATAAAATGCCCGGGAAGTCAGGCTCAGGATCTGGCTCTGATGCACCAGCGCATCTACAATTTTAGGATGGCAATGCCCTTGGTTTACGGCCGAATAGGCCGATAGGAAATCATAGTATTTCCTCCCTTCCACATCCCATAGGAATACGCCCTTTCCCTTACTTAGAACAACGGGCAACGGATGATAATTATGGGCACCGTATTTTTCCTCCAATGCCATTGCATCCTTGGAACTTACTGTTTCTACAACTGTCATAATCCTTATATTTCTAAATACAACTTTAGCAATTCCTTCTTAGGGGAGAGAAATCATCCTTTTTTTTGGAAAGTAACTGCAATTTACGAATAGTAATTTGCTTTTAAAATAATTTGGACACTGATTTTATCCAAATCCGGGGCCATGC